>JAWOCV010000187.1:0-4149 GCA_046483585.1 Marinilabilia sp. | reverse complement strand
TTTCACAACAAAACAGACAGGTGGCTATGGAAGGTTATTACGCAACCTTTTGCCTTTTCCTTCGCCACATCCATCAGCTTTTCTTCTTTTCCCCATTCCTTCTCCGAGACGCCCCGTGTAGGAATTTTCGTCTTTTTTCCCGCACCGGCCCAAATTACGGCCCGTGCGCGGTCCTTCACCTTCGGGACCTGCATGATCAAGTTTTGGCATAATACCCTCCTTATTTTATGCGTTCAATAATGTTCCTGACAGTCAGATCCTCTTCTTCGAAAATGACCATCTGGATGTTGAATTTCTCCAAAAGATTTTTGGCTTTTGGCCCGAAATCACCTGAAATAACTTTTTCAGCACCCAATTCCACCACAAGCTCGGCAGCTTTTGTTCCGGCGCCGCTGGTGGCATCGGCATGGTTGTTTTCGTAAAACTTCGTTTCGCCCGTTTGTTCGTCCAAAAGGCAAAACCAGGCAGCACGCCCGAATCTTTTGTCAAACAGGGCGTCAATCTTATTTTCTGTTGATGTGATAATTGTTTTCATGGTTGTATGTTTTGCAGAGACGCACGATCCCCGACGGGTCGGGGCAGGCTGTGCGTCTTTACAGGTTACTGGTTATTAATTTCATTTTCCGGGTTTACCCCGTGAAAAGTGACGGAGGAACATTTTTTACCGGGGTTCAGGATTCAGGGTTCCGGGGTCAGAGTTTTGGGTTTCGGGGTTCAGAAAGTTTCGTGTTGCTGGTTTGCTTGTTGCTGGTTAATTCGTTGATTCGTCAATTGGTCAATTAGGTTGCTGATAAATGTTCACTGCTTATTGATAACTAATTACTGTTCATTGGTTACTGTTTTATTGTTCACTGCTAACCGGATGGACATCTTCTGTCTTACAAACCGGACAACCGCGGTTTTCAGCGCTTTTCGGCAAGGTAAAACGGGCATTGCACTGATTGCATATCCACCAGTTTTTGTCGAGGAATGCCTCACCGTAAACGGCTTTAATTTCTTTCACTTCCACCAGCGCCCGGGCCATCTTTCGACGGGCGCTTTCGTAAATCCTGGCAAAAGTGGGCCGCGAAACCCCCATCACTTTAGAAGCTTCCAGTTGGTTCATCAGATCATAATCGGCAAGCTTCAGCGCTTCATACTCTTCGTAAAGCAGCTCCACTTTCCCCGACGAATGGCCGGAGAACCCGTAAGGTCTAAACCCTTTAAAATCCGGCGGCTTCACTACTTTTCGCAATGTCTTTGGTCGTGGCATAATGAAATGAACATTTGTTCTTACAAATATAATGAGAATATTCTCAAAACAAAACAAATTTTGACCTAATGAGCTGATGAGCTGGTGAGCTGGTGAGCTGATGACCTGATGACTTTGTGAAGATATCAACCTAATTAACAAATTGACAAATTAACCAATTGACCTACCCACCTATTGACCTACCCACCTATTGACCTAATGACCTACCGACCTAATGACCTGGTAAGCTGATGAGCTGGTGAGCTGGTGAGCTGATGAGCTGGTGAAGCTGAAGCTATCAACCAAATTAACCAATTAACCAATTAACCAATTGACCTACCCACCTATTGACCTAATGACCTAATGACCTATTGACCTGGTGAGCTGGTTAATAAATTCTGCATATACAATAGGGATCGATCTTCATCAGTTCATCATCCACATCTCTCTCAACTGATTACTGTCCATTGCCAACTGAGTATGGATTCACACCAGTGTTGAAATGGCTTTGGCGGCAGCATCCGCTCCGATTTTGAGCAGTTCATCGGCACGGTGAAAATCAAAAGTATTGGCTGTATCAGCCGGTATATCGATCACAATATCAGGCTGATAGCGCTCAATATTGAGCCTTGCAATTTTGTGGATCATGGCGGCCGAGCTGGTGGTCAGCAGTGAAATGTAGCCCATACTGCGTTTATCCCCTGTATCGACGAGATTGGAAAAGGCATTTTTCAGTCCGTTCTGACCGTTTTTGGTACTTTCTTTCCCATTTCCTTCCCCAGCGCCGTTGCCGCTCCCGTTGACATTGACTTCTGACTTCTGGATTTTGTTCCCGTAAAGATTGACCACAACAAGAAGGTCATCTTCACAACGTGCCACATGTTCAATAGGAATGGGATTGAGAATGCCCCCGTCGACCAGGAAAGTATCTTTATATTTGACAGGTGTGATCATGGCCGGAATGGCTATAGAGGCCCGAATGGCCTTGTAATAACTGCCACGATTGAAAACCACTTCCTTTTCATTAAGAATATCGGTAGCCACGGCAGTAAAGGGCTTATTCATGTCCTCAATATTCATATCGGGAATAAAAGTCTTCATTTTGTCAAAAACCCTTTCTCCCCTTAACAAGCCGTTGGAAGTAAAGGTGAAATCAAGTAGGCCCCAAATGGCCATTCGGTCCAATGATTTCACCCAGTCGCTGTATTGTTTGAGTTTCCCCATGGCACATAGTCCACCAATTACGGCGCCGATGGACGAACCACTCACGGAAGTTATATTAAAACCTTGTCGTTCGAGTTCTTCGATAGCTCCAATATGGGCAATCCCTTTCGCACCTCCGCTTGACAAAACCAGGGCCACATTTTTACTCATATTCATGCAGTTGAAGATTGTTTTCGCTATTCCTTCTTTTCAGAAGAGCGAAGTTAATAAATCTTCTCCCAAACAACCGTTTTTGAAAAAAAGAATTTGGAACCTTCTGCTATTGCACGCTCTTCATTGACTGCTTTGACTTTCAAATTGGCCCATATTTCCCGGCCAGGATCATACATTCTGCCATTCACCCATTGTTCTTTGCTTGCATTATATATCAGATCATGAATAATGACTTGACCAATGATCGCTAAAAATGGTCTGCTGAAATAGTCAGCAGACCAAATTTTGATTTCTTTATTGATTTTCTTTTTGGCATTGCCCCAAAAAGAAACAAAAAGGTCTAGTCCGTTTAAACCTATCAACCCGCGAAAGCCAAAATTTCCGGCCTTAGTGTCGTATCACGCATAAAATATCGCACCAAGCATCGTTGCTTTTTGTTTTTTATTCATGATAAAAAGATTCACGTAGCTATGGCTATCCTTACTTTTTCTCATTGCTAAAAAATCAAAAAGCAACTTCAACTTATGCGCCATTTTATGCATGAAACGACACTGGCGCAAGGCCGTGAGAGTCCCCCATTTTGGCTTCCCTCTATCCGCCGGCCTGTCTGCCGTTTTATGTATATCCAACCATCAATTTTAGTGGTTGTACAGTCAAATAGCAGAATGTTTCTTTTTCATGACCCGCCAGGCAGGCCCGGAAAACGGACAGGCCACCGCGCCGTTTAAATACTGAGATTTTTAGCTGTTTTGAAACATTCACTTAAAACAGAAAAAGCTACATTTATATTTTGAAATACTGTATCGGGACAAGAATTGCAAAGTTATTTCAGGTTTTAACAAAAAACCTTGCACTTCCATAAATTAAACACAATCATAATGTCCTCACAATAAGAGCAATTTTTTTTCAGCAAACCCTAAAAACTGTATTTGATTTTCGCATAAACCATGGAATTGTCACGAAACTGACCAAACTGTCCGTCACGATCACCGGTAAAAATATTGGCCCCGCCAAGCACTTCGATGCCATCATCAAAATCATAGGTCACCCTGGGTCGAATAAGCGCATCTCCTTCATCCAACCCGATATAAGAAAAGATCTCAAGATTGAGGGTTTCACGAAACATATCGTAATTGGCCAGAAAGGTCATGGTATTCTGATGCTCATCCTGCCTGATGGACTGATCATAATCCATGATGGCCTGTTGAATAAACTGTCCGCTCACATTGACACCTTCGATGACGTAGTCCACACCCAGCAAATAATGCAGATAGTTTTTCTCCGTCAGGGCATTTTCGTTTTGGGGATTCATGTACTGAAATTTTTTCCCGTCATACCAGGCCCCTTCACCGCGGAGCACAACTCCTTCTATTTCGGTACTAAAAGACCCGCCGGCCAAAAACAGCCGGTCATGCCGGGGAGTGACATCAAGACTCTCAAGTTGCGGCTCTCCGCCATCCATGCGGTAATTCCTGGAAATATGCAAAGAAGGATCATCATCCCATGTATATCCGCCCATTACTTCCAGGTCAAAATTCGAA
>JAWOCV010000144.1:0-11944 GCA_046483585.1 Marinilabilia sp. | reverse complement strand
CGGAAAATTTAAACGTTTCCCCGGAAAATTTTATCCTGCCCCCGGCGACCGGGACGGCTCAAAACTTTCCGGGAAATCGAAAATTTTTTCCGGGGGTGAAAAATATTGCTTAAAAAATCTGATATTTTTCCAGGGATCGGGATATTTCATCCCGGGGAGCAGAAATTTTAATTAAAATCCGCTTAAAATTTTCCGTGGAACAAAAATTTTAAGCCAAATCGCAGATATTTTAGTTAAGAAGGGATAAAAAAGTCCCGGGACGTGTTAAATTTTCCCGGGACTTGTAATTCCTTAAAAAGCCGGTTCATCATATAAATGCGTACAGTCATAGAAATGATCTTCCTTACAGTTGTATTTTTATTGAGTAAAATGGCTTAGCCATTTTGTTAAAATGCCACACGATCAGTTTCTTCAAATATAAAAAACCCAGGTATGCATTTTTGTGATGAACCAAAATATGATGATTAACTAATTTTGTTGATTTTTTGGTTATGTCGCAAAAGAGAGAGTAACTTCTCCTTCCAGCTTTGAGCTTCGAGCTTTCAGCTACTACTGACTCTGCGACTGAGCTAAGAGCTAAGAGCTAAGAGCTAAGAGCTAACAGCTAACAGCTTCCCCGCAGCTGAGCTACTAACATCTAACAATCTAATGTTATCAGAAGCCCATTTCTTCACCTCCACTTTCCGGACCACCGCTTTGGCCTCTTTCCTCTCTTTGATCGCGGTTGTTTTGATTCAGTTTGTAAATAAAAGAGAGTCTGAATTCCCGCTGACTCCATCTAAATTCATTGGTGGAGATAAGATCAGGCTGTTTTATTTGGTGCCTGAATTTACGGCTGTTAAGTACGTCGCGTACATTAAGCGTTATGGTGCCATCACCCTGGAGAATGTCTTTGCTCAAAGATGTGTTGAGCATGTAAAACGGTTTGCGCAGCCCCTGAGTGGTCTCCTGTTCGCCCCTGTAAAAGAAGGTGGTTTGAAAACTCAAATCATTTTCCCAGCGCATGCGTGAATTGATGCGGGTGTCCCATGAGTAGGTGTCGCTGCTGAGGTCCTGGACATTCCCGTTGTTTTCAAAAGAACCTTCCGTTTGCCTTCGGAAGAAATTGATGTTGCCGGAAAGATGCCACCATTCGAAGGGTTCTGTTGAAATATTGGCTTCGGCACCATAATCATGTCTTTCTGCCATATTTCTTGGTTCGGATATGGTGATGCCGTCATCGGTAACAAAATTAATGTTCTCTTCAACGCCAGTGGTATATCTGTAATAAATCCCTGCGTAATAAGATGAGCTTCCCGGGTTGTAGGCATATCCACTTTCGTAGGCATCTGTATATTCAGGATCCAGATCGGGATTACCCCTTCTCAGGTTTCTGGAATCGCTGAGTCCGGAAAATGGATTCAGGTCCCAGAAATGAGGACGGTTGATGCGGCTGCTGTAACTGATTTGCCAGGAACTGTGATCGCTGAAGTGGTAGGTGGTATGTAAAGAGGGGAAAACATCCAGGTATGAACGTTCATTGGTCTCGTCATTCTGCTTCAGATAGGTTTCAATTATGGAAAATTCTCCTCTTAAACCTGCTTGAATACTGATGTCTCCCCACCGGTTGGCTCCCTGGGCATACAACGCCGATACATTCTCATTGTAGCTAAAATCATTGGTGTATTCCGGATCGTTCACCCATTCACCGTCTACTTTATTTTCAACTTTATAAGGGTTGTTGATGTTTCGGAATTCGGTACGTCCGCCAGCTTCAAATTTGCCATCTTCCGAAAAGGGATAAACGTACTCCACCTCTGCCATCATGTTTTCTTCCTGCTCTTCATTTAGTACACTTTGGTAAATAATGTCTTCATTGTCAATATTTCCTTCGATGATCTCTTCTTCAATTCGGGAATCTTCAGTTTCATCATCGAGAATATACTGGGCAAAGGCATTTAATTTATGCTCTTTATTATCAGGGTCAAACTGTTTCTCAAAATTGAGAGAGAATTCGACGTTGTATTCCTTTTCTTTTTCATTGTCGTAGCGCATGGTTTCCTGATAAAGTTCTCCTTTTTCGCCGTTGTCGTCCCTGAAGTCTTTATAGTGAACATCGGTGTGGTTGTTTTCATTATCGTAATCGAGCACTGCTTCTGCTGTGAGGGTCGTCAACTCGTTAATGAAGAAATCAGCGCCTCCCCTCAGATTGTTGGACCAGCCTCCCCTGTCGCTTATACGGTCAATGCGGGTATGAAAAGGGGAATCCGCTTCGGGGAAAAATTGATCAGAGAAACCTTCTCCTTCATCGTCTTCATAGCGTAATCCGTAATTGAAGAAATAATTGATTTTTTCTCTTCTGAAATTGACATTGGCTCCGAATTGGTATCTCTCGGGGTAACCGGCTGAACCTTCAAAGGAGCCGTTGACACCCTCTCTTTCTTCCTTTTTGAGGATGATGTTGATGATGCCGGCCATTCCTTCGGCTTCATACTTGGCCCCAGGGTTTGTGATGATCTCTACCCGTTCCACCATGTTGCCCTGAAGGGCCCGGAGTGCATCTGCATCACCTGAATTTACCAGGCCGGATGGTTTTCCATCGATGAGCAGACGTACACCACCGCTTCCGCGGAGGGAGATGTTGCCTTCTGCATCTACAGATACTGTGGGGATGTTGTCCAGAATTTCTGCCGCCGAATTGCCTGTATTGGTGAGATCCTTTCCGACATTAAAAGTTTTCCGGTCCACTCCAATGACCATTTCACTTCTCTCCTGGCGTACCGTTACTTCATCAAGATCCTGGGTTCTTTGCTCAAGATATATTGTTCCCATGTCTACTGATTCGTCGGTATTATCAATGGTTATGTCTTCCAGGATTTGTTTTTTATAAGCTACGAACTGGACTTCCATATGGTAGTCTCCCGGCTCCACTTCAACCTCAAAATTACCTTCTTCATCCGTGATCCCGCCCTCGGCCAGGGTCGAGTCCCCTTTGTACACCGAGATAGTGGCATATTCAAGAGGTATGTCTTCATTGGCATCCATGACTTTCCCGTGTATATTTCCTCCTTCTGATGATGATTGACTGTACCCCAATGAAAAACATGATGCGAGTACAAAAAATAAAGCGAATGTTCTTTTTTGCATGGCTCCAGCGTCTTTTGATTGAATACTACCTTCTTTGACGCTGAGGTGCCGGGCAAGTTTAATTATATTCTTGTTAATGCCTTGTTAACAATGGATGAGGTTATAAAAAGATGTTATAAAAAAGAAAACCGGGCCGTAAAAAACAGCCCGGTTTCCGCAACTTAACCGTAACCCAATTGTTCAAAAAGGAAATTACAGATCTTCTATATTGATATCCGAAATACTTTCATTAAGACTCTCTACTTCAACGTCTTCAATAGTGCCTAGTACGTTCTGGAATTCACCGTCAATGTTTTCAACCACGATCAGATCGTAAGTTCCGGGGGCAAGATAAGAGAGTTTGTATATACCTTCTTCATCTACCATGTCGCTTGAGACTGCATTGGGGAAACGAACATCTTCTTCATCTTCAGGATCTGCGGCTTCTTCTTCTTCATAAGTGCCGTCTTCGTAAACATAGACCAGAGCATCGCTTCCTTCAGGAATGTTTTCAACGGTACCGCTAATTGAGCCGGCCTGGTTATCAACAACCAGTCGAATGGTTGGCTTCAGAATATACATGCCTGAATTACCTGCGTGTACAACTGATTTTCTGGCATCAAAGTCGGCCGTTACGTCAACTGTTCCATTCGACGGAACGGTGAATTGCCCGGTTGCTTTATAACCGGTTTGTGCACCGCTGGGAACGAAAAGGGCTTCTTCTGATCCGTCTTCAAAAACTAAGTATGAACCAGGATTACTCGGTGTGCCTTGTCCCTTGTCAGGTGCATCAAGAATGAAACGAAGCTGAGTGTATGTTCCGGCTCCAAGTTCAAACTGTCCGAGCATATCAGATTCACCGCGGGTCAGATCCAGCAGGTTGTAACTCTGAGGTCCTTCGAATTCTTCAAAAGATTGCCATTCATTGTCCTGAATGTGGTACTGTACATCTGTTACAGTGATGTTCACTTCGCTGATGTCAGCAGAATCAAGCGGGGCATCCGTGATCGACAATTTCAGCGTACCCGAGTCGTTGTTCGTGTCATCGTCTTCGGTGCATGCTGTAAATAAAAGCGGCAGCATGAGGGCTGCTGTTAGATAAATTAACTTTTTCATAATAACCCAATTTTTAAGTTCGTTATTTTAATTCAAAAATCCTTTTGATTTTGTTCTCTGTTTAAGAGACGGGACTCTGCCGAAAGGGTTGGAAAATTTAAAGAGAAAATGTATACCCCAGAGACAGTGAAAAGTTGAAAGAAGTGTTGTAGGATTGATTTAGATTGCTGGAGATCATTTCATTACCTGAGAATACATTTTTCAGCCCTGTCCGTAAAAAAATACCTGTTCCGAGTGTCAGATGATCGGAGAGGGGGGCCCGGTATTCATAACCGGCTATTATACCAAAGTCGGTGCCGGTGTATTCGGGAGTGATATCATTGGTTTCTCCGTCTGTGTGCTGCGAAGCACTTTTCAGGAAGCCGTTGTAAAGGCCTGCAGAGAGCGTGTGGTACATGTTTTCCCGGAAAGGTTGGTAACGGGCTCTCAGGGAGACATCAAAATATTCCAGGTTTGTGTTATTGGAGACATAATGGCCCTGAATGTATTCTTCGTAATTTTGGCCTTGCTGGCGGGTCAGGCTGATCTGGCTGACCAGATCCCATCGTCCGGACAGATTGGTTTCCAGTCCAAAACCATAATTACTGGTGAAGGTAGGCCGGGTGGCTGTGAATTCATTCGGGTCCATCCCTTCAAGGGTTTTGTTGTTGACCAGCCATGTGTTGGCAATTTCTCCGCTGGCCACCACCGTGAATTTTGAAAATGCTTTCTCCTCCCCAATCGGTTTTGCTTCAGGAAGGGGAGAGGTGAGCCCCGTTGGTTCTGTTAATCCACTGTTTACGGGAGTAAGTCCGGGCTCCGAAAAAGCAAATTCGGTTTTACCGGATGGGGTAAATTCATATTCAAGATCCGGCTTGTTTTCATCCATCTCTTGCTCTTGTTCCTGTGCAGTATCGGATTCCTGAATATCTACCAGGACTTTGCCGGGGGTTTCAATGTTCTGATTGATCTGAATGTCCTCTTTCTCCTCTGACGGTTGTTTTTCCAGTCTGGCAACTTTCGAATCAAATGGTAAGAGATCGGGTTGAATGGTACGGACTGAATCAGATGGTTCGACGGCTTGCTCTTCTTTTTGAGCAATAGCGTTCTCTTCCTGTTGCGGTTGAGGTGAAAATAACATAAGGGTCCCTGCAGAAATAAGCAATAGTATTCCTGCGGCAGCGGATGCTCTCCACAACCAGACTTTTCGGCGGTCTTTGGCCAAAGACTCTTCGAGTCGCTCATAGACCTGGTCGATGTCCAGATCGTTCTGGATCTCCTCCCAGATTTCTGGCGGCGGCTCTTCGTTGGCCGATTCGATTTTGTTTTTATACCACTTAAGAAAGTCCATGTTTTCCCTTTGTAAATTCTTTTACCCAATCCTGGAGCATCCGCCTTGCTCTGTTGAATTGCGATTTGGATGTGCCCACCGTTATGTTGAGCCTGGAAGCAATTTCCATATGGGTCATTCCTTCCAGGGTGTATAGATTGAAAACCATTCTTGCGCCATCGGGCAGGCGCTCCACCAATGCCATCAAATCGGAAAATTTTATATTTTCCTTGTCTTCAGGTTCTTCTTCCGGTATGTCGGGGATTTCGTCTGATATCATCCCAAGGGTTTTTGATGCTGACCGGACATGGTCAATGGCGGTATTGGCAACGATGCGACGGATCCATCCTTCGAAGGAACCCTCATGTTTGTATGATTTTATACTTCTGAATACCTTAAGAAAAGCATCATGCAAAATGTCCTTTGCCTGATCCCGGTTTTTGGCATAGCTCAGACACACCCCGTACATTTTCGGGGCAAAACGGCGATACAACAACTCCTGATGATATCGCTTCCCTTCTTTACATCCCTCTATGAGCTCCTCTTCCGGAAAGAGTTCCTGGTTCATATATTTTATTCAAAAACAACGGCAATGGATTTTTCAAGGCGGTTGTTTAAAGCTCCGAATATATTTGTATTGTTTTTGTTGCTTACGAGGATTGACTGGCCTCCGGCCTGATTTGTTACCTGTGATTCAGCCAGTTGGTTGGGTGTGATGTTTCTGAAAAGATATTCTGCATCCACTACAATTCTGGCACTTGTTTTTTTGCTTTTGTCTATCGCGATGCTTTCGGATGTCTGGTTTTGTTTTACCGCTCTGGTTTTTATCTTTTCTCTGGGATGATATTCAAATTTAAAATTAACCTTACCCGGAGCATTTGAGTTGACCGGACCTGAAAATGCCATTGAGGGATGGTCCTCCTGGCCCAGACGAAAAAGAATTTCCAGTTTATTGTATACCCCCTGGGGCAGGTCAAAAGACACATCCTGTTCATTGAGATTTGTGCCTTCGAGAGATATTTCAAGGGGAGGATCAAAATCCGAAGCTAAGAAAACGTCCTTCCCTTGTTCCCGTTTTCCGTCAATTTCGATGGCTGTGATAACCAATCTGGCCTGATTGATCGCCATAGAACGGGGAGTGTTTCCGTTTCTGAAAGGATTTTCTGCCGTTGCAGATTTGGTCCTTGTTACGGCCTGTTCTCCGTTTTCGTCATCTGTTTCTTCTTCGCCGGTATTGTCCGCCCATTCTGTCTCAAAGGGATTCATTTGAAACAGAAAGTCCACCTTTGCCGGCTTGGTCAGCTCGTCTTTCTGGCATCCCTGAATGGCAAAGATGCCCAATAAAACAAATATAAATGCCCGCTTAAACATATTATTGCGTTGTTTTTGTATTTGTTAGACGAACAAAAAACGTAAAGGTTGGAAATCAGTCATAAATTTTTTGAAAGGGTTTATGTATCCTTAAAATCCCGGTATACCGGCTGTTTGTATTAATCATCCATGAGCCCGGTCTAAAAAGCATCTTTATCGCCAAGCTCTTTGTTGTTTGAAGTTTTTGCATCCTCATTAACAATATGTAATTGCGGTGCAAAAATTTAAAACGACTCTATTTTGACAAAAATATATCTTTTTATACCGCACTCATCCATGAGAAACATACGGCTGTTGACCTTGTCTCTGCTTTTTCTTTTTCAATCCAAGCAAGATGGAGGACCAAAGCTATTTTATTGGGTCTGTTTCTTTTTCCTTCTGCTTTAAGGTGTTGCCAGATCATTGTCAAATTCATAGGATTTTGTGCCTTTTACGTTCGTTTTTGTTACGAACAACGAACCGCTGAGGGGATACTCTTCCAGTTGTTCGTCATCTAACCCCTGCCGGGCAGTGGTGATGTATAATGTTTTGAGATCGTCCCCACCAAAAGCACATGAGGTGACATTAGGTGCCGGCACATCAATTTTTTCCAGTAATTCGCCTGATGCCGGATCCCACCGGTAGACCCCATGACCGCCCCAGTGGGCAATCCATAGTTTTCCTTCCGAGTCGATGCTCATTCCGTCCGGGCTGCCTGTGTCTTCGGGAATTTCTATCGCCACCCTCCGGTTCGATATCTTTCCTGTTTCCGGTTCATAATCGTAGGCATAAACGCATTGTTCCGGAGTATCGATATAATACATGACGTTAAGGTCGGTATCCCAGACAATTCCGTTGGAGATGGTGACATCTGATTCTTTGATGTGCAGGCTGTCATCCTGAAGCATATAAAGTTTCCCTGCTCCTTTCCGTGCTTGTTTGTGCATGGTTCCGACCCACAATCGTCCCCTGGGGTCGCATTTTCCGTCATTGAACCGGACGTTGTCTTCTGCATCAGACGGAAAACCGGTCAGCATCTCTGTGGTTCCGTCTTCCCTGAGGCCTGTGATCCCTGTCTCTTGTGCAGCCACAGCCAGATAATCTCTTGCAGCGGGAACCACAGTTCCCACCATACTTTCCAGTTCAATGTCGTGCACCATGCCTTCGCCGGGTCTGTACATGAATACCCGGCCTTCGGTAATGTCTACCCACATCAGGGCTTCTTTTTCAGAATGCCAGATGGCACCTTCCCCGAGTGAGGCCACCGGCGTGTTTTCTACAGGTTCTGTCCCGTTGGAACAGGATGAAATGATGCTCATGGTTAAAAGAAGAAGCAGTGTTTTCATAGTTTATGGAATTAATTTTTAATGACTACGTTGAGCGCGATGAAAGCGCCAATTTTAAGACCCCGGTGGATATTTTGAGTGGGGGTGAACAAAAAATCTGGTTAAAATTGTGGCTGCCCTGAATGATAAATTTATCTTTTTTTATCCATTCCGCTGAACAATAGATCGTTAAATTTTTAGATGTAAGATTTAAGATCCATCGTATAATATTAATAATCTGCATCATAGCACAACAGATCGTTAGATTATTAGATATAAGATGCCTGCCTGGGGGTTTATGAACAATTAGACTTGTTGCACAAACCAAAGTTTGTTTTATATAGTAGGATTGTAATAAGCAAACGGCAGACAGGTAAGAAAATTCGTATAACATTGATACACTGTGATTTAATCTGAAAAATGCCGGGATTTTAAACAATTGAATTACAAGGTATTACAAAAGTTTAACGGACTATTGTTGAACCAATATTCATTAAAGGTATAAAAACTGTTCATGAATGGGGTATATCCAGCCGAAAAATATCACTTTTGATTCATCATCACCCCAAATTCTCCGTGCAAACGGAAGGCTTCTTCCCGGTTTCCTTCAAAATCGTAGATGACGGGGGGCCGGCCCCCCTTGCTCCGGGAATGATCTTTTAGTTTTGTTCGTTTTCTTCCCTGGCCACCGTCAAACCATAAAAATTTTTATTTTTTCATCTTGACTTACATCTATTTTTTGATTTTAACAGGCGTACTGCTTTTCTGTTCACAGACAAAACTGACAAGGTGCAATTTAGTTTCATTCTCAATTTTTATCCTTATAAATTCGGTGTTTTAAACTATTGGTGTCCGGCAAAGCAATTTACCGCTATCTGAATAAATCCTCCGCACCATAGTGATTTTGAATCAAATTAAAACAACAATAAAATGGAAAAATCATTGAAAGGTACTGAAACCGAAAAGAACTTATTAAAAGCTTTTGCCGGTGAATCACAGGCACGCAGTCGTTACACGATGTTTGCCAAGCAGGCTCGCAAGGACGGCTATCGTCAGATTGAAACCATTTTCCTGGAAACGGCAGAACATGAATTGCAGCATGCCAAGAAGTTATTTAGGTATCTGGAAGGAGGCGAGGTTGAAATCACAGCTTCGTATCCCGCCGGGAAAGTTGGCACTACTGCAGAGAATCTTGAAGCTGCCGCCGGCGGGGAAAATGAAGAGTGGGAAGAACTCTATCCGCATTTTGCTGAAGTGGCTGCACAAGAAGGATTTCAGAAAATTGCCAATGCCTTTAAAAACATCGCGAAAGTAGAGAAGGAGCATGAGGCCCGTTACCGCAAGCTTTTGGCCAATGTGCAGGAAGGAAGAGTATTTGAACGCGAGGAAAAAGTGCGCTGGAAGTGCCGGGTCTGTGGTTTTGTTCATGAAGGCACAAAGGCTCCGAAATTCTGCCCGGCCTGTGATCACCCTCAGGAGCATTTTGAAATTGATGGGGAGAATTATTAGTCTCAATTCATTAAACTGCCAATCATTTAACCATTGGGCGAGGTCTGTGATTTCGCCCTTTTTTTGTTAAGTTAGGTAGGTTTGGCAGGAGTGTACAGGGGGGGGTGTCAACAAACTTGAAAAATGCATTCGCTAAATGTGAACAAAAGTGATGATTAATCTTTGAATTTGTAAGGAACAAAGTCATGGAAACTATGAATGTAGTTGAAAAAAGAGACTTTATACACAGTCATTTGCATCCTGCAGATGAAAAGACCATTGATGAATTATATGAGAAACTTCGTCGTGAAGAAGTTTTAAAGACGAAACTGGAAAGCCGGGCTCAAAAATCAGAAAACGACATTCAGGCAGGAAGCGTTTTTTCAAGAGAAGAAATAGAGGAAAGAATAGGAAATTTAGGTCGCAAATGAAACTTGTTTATACGAAGCGGGCGCTTTTTAGTCTTGAAGAAGCATTGAATGATTATTCTTTAAAATTGCAGAAAAACAAGGTTATGGATATAGAAACCAGAAAGTTAAATGTCATCAACCGGATATCTCATCTTCAGGATGAAACTGTGCTCTCCAGGATTGAGCAACTTCAGTCTCATAAGCAAGATTGGTGGGATTTGATTAGTGAAGAGGAGAAGGCAGAAATAAAAGAGGGAATATCTCAGGCCGATAAAGGTGAGACAAGACCCCATTCTGAAGTGATGAAAAAATATCAGAAATGGCTTTAGTTGCAAGGTGGTCTAAGAAGGCCGAAGATTCACTCCCTAAATGTAAGCAAATTAGTACAATAAATCTTAACTTGGTAAAAAATAGAATGGTTATGGGAGTACCAGAATTACGCAAAGAGCTTCATGATTTTATAAACCATGCCGATGAAAGGTTTTTGAAAATGGTTTATGCCATGAGCAAAGAGTATGAGGGATCTGAAATAGTGGGGTATACTTTAGATGGTTCACCAATTACCCGGCAGCATCTTGTAAAAAGGGTTAAGGCAGCATCTGAACGTGTCAAGTCCGGAGATTTTTTAACGCAGGAAGATGTTGAGAAGGAGGTAGAAGATTGGTGAGTAAAAAACAACTTCCAATTAGATGGGACAGACTGGCTAAACAGCACTTGGATGCCATTTATGAGTACATTGCTGAAGACTCAGTCCCGGCAGCCCGCAGAGTAAAGAAGGAACTCATAAAACTGGCGCACAGTCTGAGTGATTTTCCCGAAAAGTATTCAATAGAGGAATATCTTGCCAATGAGCCGGAAAACTATCGCTCTGTATCAAAATGGAGTTACAAGATTATTTATGAAGTCACCGACGAATGCATCATTATAGCAGACATTTTTCATACAAGTCAACATCCTTTAAAAATGAATAAAGATGCTGATTGACTACACCCACCGCACAAGGCCAGAAAAAGCGGTGTTTGTCATCGTCAGTCAGAATTAATCCATGCCAAGCCGTCCGGTACTTTTTTATAACCAGATAGATTTTTAAGGCATAAAATAACGCCGTTCGCACTTCGGTCATCTCCGCCGCAACTGCGAGGGTTCCCTTCGGATTCTGCTATGCTCCAGCTTGTCATTATTTTTGCGCTCCTCAGTCTTCTTCACTGCAGCTCTCAGTCTTTTTTAGCCTTGCTCCCGAAACTTCGGGATTCTTTTGTGGCAAAGCTAAAAAATCCCTTCACTGCTGTGTTACGCTCGCCTGCTAACTCCCTCGGTTCGGCTTTGTCATCCCGATTAAGTGTTTGTAAGGCTCCGAGAAAACCGGAGCCAACAAATCACTAAGTCGGGACGCCAAAGCCTCAGTGCCGGGCACCACTGCCGGCTCTGCTTCCTTCCCGATGAATCGGGATCAGCTCTCGCCGTCAGGCCTCGGTCGTACTCGCAGACGGCTCGCACTTCGTTCCCTTCGCTACGGGTGCAATCCGTTCGTTCGTGCCCTGCCTACGTTCCTTCGGCAGGTAAACTCTCTTCACTCATTGCACCCTTCGCCCGGCCGCACGCTCAAGGCTGTTTTTCCACGCGCAAAACCCTATAAACAGCAGGTTACTGATGAAAAAAGAGATAAAGAGAAACCCTCTGATAGTCAAAAACCAAAAAAAGCGCAGCAATCGACTAAAAGGAGATCGCGAGCCCCTTAAAAAACCAAAAAAAAGCTCGCAAAGATAAGTCGTCCTTCAGGTCTGTCAAGGCCAAGCCCGGAGTTTATCCCGATTTTGTTTCGGGAGGTTTGGGCAAAAATC
>JAWOCV010000018.1:0-9870 GCA_046483585.1 Marinilabilia sp. | reverse complement strand
CCCATCCAATGCAGTCCAAAAGTCTCATCGACAGAGCTCCCTATGAAAAGGCTAAATGCAGACCCCTGTATGCCATGTCATGAAATAGACCTGTTTTCACTCAAAGGCTTTTACTGAAAGATAGAAAGCCTCTATTTCATTTGTCGCCAGGCAGGCGCCATGACCTGTCTGCCGTTTTTAATATTAGCATCCTGTTATATAAACGAACTTTTGTTTGTACAATTGATTTTGTTTCACATTACACGCCAGGCAGGCGCAAAATCATGATTATGAGAGAGTTATGATTTGTCTCTTTATTTCATAAACACTTAATAACGAGTTACGTGAAAAAGTTTAACGGAGTATTGTTAAACTAAAAAACGCCGAAGGTGTCTACTAAGCTAATTTTGTGAATAGTGCTGGTTTGTTCAGAAAGTGCCAGTTGCAAGCCTTGCCAAACTATGAGGATAAACTTCTGAGAAGCGGCTAAAGATCAATTCGCTGATCCCTTCCGCCTGTTTACTTTCTGCCGGATGAGTGTTCCTTCAAAAGCTGAGAGACCACCACCGGATAATATTTATGCTCCAGTTCATGAAGTTTTCTGGCGAGTGTTTCTGGTGTATCACCGCTTTCAACCGGGCAACGTGCCTGAAATATGATATCCCCATCATCATATTTTTCATTTACGAAATGAACTGTAATGCCCGTCTCTTTTTCACCATTGTCGAGTACAGCCTGGTGAACACGGTTACCATACATCCCTTTTCCGCCATATTTTGGAAGAAGAGCCGGATGAATGTTGATAATCCGATTGGGAAAAGCCTCAACAATATGTTTGGGGACCAGCCAAAGAAAACCGGCCAAAACAATGAGGTCAGGATCCTTTTCAAGCAAAAAATCCAGGACTTCCCGCGAGTTGAAAAACATCTCCCGGTCGAACACCATTGTGTTGATATTAAGTTTTTTGGCACGGTCTAACACCCCTGCATTCGAACGGTTGGACAAAATGTACGAAACTTCTGTGTCGGGGTCATGGCGGAAAAAAAGTGCAATATTTTCTGCATTGGTTCCGGACCCTGAAGCAAACAATATAATCTTCTTCATATCAATTTTTTACAATGAAATAATTAACTTGCCACAACCCCAAAATTAGAAAAAAGGTCCCTGAAAACTAATTTCCTTCGAGGAATATTTGATTTATTTTAGGCAAATCTTTTTCTTTGCACAGTTGTTTTAAAACCAAAATTTCAATTATTAACTTAAAATTTAAAGCTATGTCAGACATTGCATCAAGAGTTAAGGCAATTATTGTAGACAAGTTGGGCGTTGATGAAACAGAAGTTACAAACGAAGCCAGCTTCACCAACGACCTCGGTGCTGACTCTCTTGACACTGTAGAGCTGATCATGGAATTCGAGAAAGAATTCAACATCGCCATTCCGGATGATCAGGCTGAAAACATTGGCACAGTGGGTGACGCCATTGCATACATTGAAGAAAATGCAAAGTAATCTGTAGAATGTAGAGTTATACTTTAAAAGCAGTTATGGAGTTAAAAAGAGTAGTTGTTACAGGGCTCGGCGCCATTACCCCGATAGGAAAGACCATCGATGAGTATTGGAACAATCTGGTTCAAGGAGTAAGCGGTGCTGCACCCATTACTCGATTTGACGCCACCCATTTCAAGACCCAGTTTGCTTGCGAGGTAAAAGACTACAAGCCTACCGATTATTTCGACCGAAAAGAGGCAAGAAAATTGGATGTGTTTGCTCAGTTCGCTATGATAGCGGCTGAGCAGGCACTTCAAGATGCCAGGATCGATCCCCGGGCCATAGATCAGGACATGGCAGGCGTCATCTGGGGAACAGGTATCGGTGGGATCATTACCTTCCTTGATGAAACACGTGCTTTCGTTAAGAACAATGAAGTACCGCGGTTCAACCCGTTCTTTATCCCCAAAATGATCTCCGACATTGCATCGGGGCACATCTCTATGAAATATGGATTCAGGGGACCCAATTACGGGACCGTTTCGGCTTGTGCCTCGTCAACACACGCCATCGCAGATGCTTATAATCTTATCCGGCTCGGAAAAGCTGATTTTTTCATCACCGGTGGATCGGAAGCAGCTATAAATGAAGCAGGTGTAGGGGGATTCAATGCTATGCAGGCCATTTCTACACGCAATGACGATCCGGAAACGGCATCACGCCCGTTCGACAAAGGTCGTGACGGCTTTGTCATGGGAGAAGGTGGCGGATCACTCATTCTTGAAGAATACGAGCATGCCGTAAAGCGGGGAGCCAACATTTACTGCGAAATTACAGGTGCAGGTATGACGGCTGATGCCCATCACCTCACAGCCCCTCATCCCGAAGGTCTGGGCGCAAGAAAAGTAATGGAAAGCGCGTTAAAAGACGGTGGCACCCGCCCCGAGGAGATAGATTACATCAACGTTCACGGAACTTCAACACCCCTGGGAGACATTGCCGAACCCCTGGCCATAAAAGAGGTATTCGGTGAACATGCTTACAACCTGAACATCAGCGCAACCAAATCTATGACCGGGCACCTTTTGGGCGCTGCGGGAGCCATTGAATCGATCGCTTCGATCCTGGCTATCCGGGATGGTATTGTGCCACCAACCATTAACCATTTTGAGCTGGACGACGAAATTGATCCAAAACTCAATTTTACTTTCATGAAGGCTCAGAAACGTAAGATAAAAACGGCCATTTCAAATACTTTCGGTTTCGGAGGTCATAATGCCTCTGTGGTGTTCAAAGCATTAGATTAAATCGTGTTTATACCGCATATCAGATCTATAAAACTTTTTTCCCGCCAGGGAAGAAAGTTTTATAGGTTTATTGTTCAAATCACAGGTATTCGTCCCGGAAAAACAGAAATATACCGGCAATCGCTGGTGCATAAGTCTGTTATACGGCGAAAATCCAAAAAAGAGTCCTATAACAATGAAAGGCTCGAGTTTCTGGGAGATGCCGTCCTCGGTACCATCGTCGCCCAGGAGTTGTATCTTTTATACCCCTCAGGAGACGAAGGTTTTCTTACCAAAACACGTTCCCGGATCGTAAGCAGAGCCAATCTCAACCAGATCGCTTACGATATGGGGCTTCAGGACTGGATATGGTTTCACCCCCCGGGTGATATTTCACAGACCCATATTCTGGGAGATGCACTGGAAGCACTCATAGGAGCTGTTTTTCTTGACAAAGGCTTTTCCAGTGCCAGAAAGTTCGTACGAAACCGTATTCTGTCAAAACACCTCGATCTGCAACAAATTGTAGAAACCGACACCAATTTTAAATCCAATCTGATCGAATGGGGACAAAAAAACAAGAATCCGGTCCATTTTATTACCGAAGAATACCCGGTTACTGAAGAAAACGGCCCGGTTTTTATTGCCAGGGCCATCGTGAATGAGCAAATATCAGGTGAAGGAACAGGAAACTCAAAGAAAGAAGCAGAACAAAAGGCGGCCAATGAAGCCCTGATGAAAGTTGGGGAAATTCATTGAATGTAGTTTTAATAAATTCATAGTCACCTCTTTATACAGGATAACTGCCCCCTCATTTCCGAAAATTCAGCAATACCAAACAGATCTATTGATTTTATGCAAAATATCTCCATTTTCAGTGCCCTACCCCCGGAAATTCCGGGACTTGCCGGGGAACGAAGTATTCAAAAAATATTTATGTCAGGAAGCCGTTTCATCAGCATAAAATTTGTCTAAGTTATTGGTCTGATGGAACCTGCCTGACGTTTTCTCGAAAAGAATTAATTGTCTCAAAAGAAACCTTCTAAGAAAACAAAATTTGCCTTCTAATAAGCAGGCAGGCAGGCTCGCATGATTGAAGTTTATACATGTTCTTTAGTGACAACCTTTGTCATGCTCGTTTCATTCGGCAAAATTCCTTAATAAGCAGTTTTTAAATAAACTTGCGGCTATTCGGTAAATGAAAATCCCGGATGATGAATAAAGTGCATGGAGAGAAACAACACCAGTTATCGAAAAACCTCCCTGAAAGGGTCATTATTAACTGAAAATCAAGGTTTAAAGTTAATTAATGTTAATCAAAAGGAAATTCCAACTCAACACATTATTTTTGTAATATGAGCAGGAAATTCATCTGGGTATTGACCATCATAATCGCTTTCACTTTGACAGGGCTAATCTACATTCAAACCCTGTGGATCAAGAATGCGACCCGCATTAAAGAAGAACATTTTGATCAAACGGTCAGGCAAACCCTCGACCAGGTCATATCGCGTCTGGAGATGAACGAGACCTCAAAACTGGGGGCCCAGTTGAAATTAAACCCCATGAATAAGCTTCCCGAGAACCTGCGCAAAGAAAACAAATATTTTTCGGGGCAAAGCAGTGAAGACAAAGCAATTGAGGAAGAAGACGTCCCCCAGCTCGATATTACCTTCGATTTTTTTGTTCAGGGATCACAAATGGACACCGAGTTTTCAACCTATAAACAGGATTCTCTGGTCTTCTCCTATCGCGAGACCACTCCGATGGTCTATAACAACAAGTCGGAACGAATGGATCCGCTGGCTACGGCATTCAACAACATCCAGCACCAATTGCGAAGCAAGATGGATGAACAGCGGGAAAAACTTCTTAAAGATCTTTTTGATGATATCCCCATCGGACAACGGGTTGACCGTGAACTGGTAGATGTTTATCTGCTCAAAGAATTTGAAGAGCGCGGCATTAAACTTCCTTATGAATTTTCCATCGTAGACTCACGTGGAAACCGTGTTATGTCAACGGCAGGATTCGATGAAGAAGAAGCAAACGTAATGTACCAGAAATACCTTTTTCCAAATGATCTCCATCCCAAAGCCAATCACATCCAGCTCTATTTTCCGGAGAGGCCCAACTACATTATGGATTCTATGGGAATGGTACTCCCCAGTGCGGTTTTTACACTTATTATGGTTCTGGCCTCTATTCTCACCCTCGTCATCATTGTGAAACAAAAACGTCTTGATGAGATCAAGAACGATTTCATCAACAATATGACCCACGAATTCAAGACCCCTATATCCACAATATCGCTCGCCTCACAAATGTTAAAAGACATATCGGTAGCCAAAAGTCCTAATAGTCTGGAACATATATCGGGTGTCATTCAGGACGAAAGCAAAAGACTCAGTTTTCAGGTTGAAAAAGTCCTGCAAATGGCTATCTTTGAAAAAGGAAGTTCGAGTTTAAAGATCAAAAAAGTTAATATTAACGAACTCATCAGTAAAGTTACCAATAACTTTAAACTCAAAGTAGAAAATAAAGACGGGCAGATCATAGAAAAGCTGGAAGCCAAAAATCCGACTGTTTATGTGGATGAAGTCCATTTCACCAACGTCATTCACAACCTGCTGGATAACGCCCTGAAATACAGAAAGGAAAAACCTGTTTTCCATGTAAAGACATGGAACCGTCCCAAAGGAGGTGTGGTCATTTCCATACAAGATAACGGACTGGGTATTTCAAAAGAAAATTTAAAACGTATCTTTGAAAAGTTTTATCGCGTACCCACCGGTAACATACACAATGTAAAAGGCTTTGGACTCGGATTGGCATATGTAAAGAAGATCGTGGAAGATCACGGCGGGACCATTGATGTTGAAAGTGAATTAAATTCAGGCACGAAATTTGAAATATTTTTACCTTTTAAAAGTACCAAGGAATGGAAAAAGAATATAAAATTCTCCTGACCGAAGACGACGAGAACTTAGGTATGCTGCTTCGCGAATATCTCGAAGCCAAAGGTTATGAAACCGACCTTTTGCCCGACGGGGAGCAAGGTTATGATGCATTCATGAACAAAAAATACGATGTATGTATTTTGGATGTTATGATGCCCAAAAAAGATGGCTTCACACTGGCCAAAGAGATCCGGATGGTGAACACAGAGGTGCCCATCATCTTTTTAACCGCCAAGTCGATGAAAGAAGACATCTTCCAGGGCTTCAAAATTGGCGCCGATGATTACATCGCCAAGCCTTTCAGCATGGAAGAGCTGTTGTTCCGCATCGAAGCCATTCTTCGCCGTACCAAAGGCGGCCTGGCCAACCAGGAAGTGTTTCAGCTGGGCAAATACAAGTTCGATACCCAAAAGCAACAACTGATCGATGGTGATAAAGTTGTTAAACTGACCACCAAGGAATCAGAATTGTTAAAGCTTCTTTGCAACAACGCCAACAAAGTTTTGGAACGGAATTTTGCTTTGAAAACCATTTGGGTAGACGACAACTATTTCAATGCCCGGAGCATGGATGTCTACATCACCAAGCTCAGAAAGCATCTGAAAGACGAACCTTCTGTTGAGATCATCAACGTTCACGGAAAGGGTTACAAGCTCGTCCTCTGAATCTTCGGTAAAAAAATATTTCAGAATACCCGGTCCGGTGTCTCAGAAAAGACATTTCGGGCCGGGTATTGGTGTTGGGTCTGGTAATAACAATAGATCATAGATCGTTAGATTTAAGATTTAAGATGATTTGTTATTGGTAAACAGTGTTTTAATATAGGGACTACTGAATAAGTCAGTTGGTTGTGCAATTTACGGGAGAAGCCGGATGATGGGTGAGGTTAGCAATAATATATGAACACCCCGGATTCACCCTGTGTAATAATTCTGGAAATATTCAAAAGGCTCTTTCTTTATTAAAATTACACAGGGTGAAGCGGGCTTCCCCATGCACAGGGTTATTAAAGGGCAAAATGATCAGGGCTGTCAGCTTCCTGCAGCCAAATAGAATCATTTTAGCTCCCGTTCCTCAAAATGGCCATGTTTGGTCATTAATCCAGCTTAAGCACTGAAAGGAAGGCTTTCTGCGGTACTTCCACATTCCCCACTTGCTTCATACGTTTCTTCCCCTTTTTCTGTTTTTCGATCAACTTTCGCTTTCGGGTAATATCTCCCCCGTAACATTTGGCTGTTACATCCTTCCGAAGGGCCTTTACCGTTTCACGAGCAATGATCTTGGACCCGATGGCAGCTTGTATGGCCACATCGAATTGCTGGCGGGGAATCAGCTCTTTTAGTTTTTCACACATTTTCCGGCCAAAGGTATAAGCATTGTCGGCATGGGTCAACGTGGAAAGGGCATCCACTGGTTCCCCGTTGAGGAGCACATCCAGGCGAACGAGTTTTGAAGGGCGGTAACCTGTAGTATAATAATCAAACGAAGCATATCCCCTTGAAATGCTCTTGAGCTTATCGTAAAAGTCAAAAACGATCTCGGCCAGGGGAATATCAAAACTGAGTTCCACACGTTCGGAGGTAAGGTAATGCTGATTGATCAATTCTCCCCGCCTGTTCAGGCAAAGGGCCATAATGGCTCCTATGAAATCGGCATGTGAGATGATCTGGGCCCGGATAAACGGTTCTTCTACGTAGTCAATGAGAGTAGGTTCGGGCAACCCTGAGGGGTTGTGGACCTCAACCATCTCTCCCATTTTCGTATGGACATGATAAGGCACGTTGGGCACCGTCGTAATCACATCCATATCAAATTCACGGTCCAACCGCTCCTGCACAATCTCCATGTGCAGCATGCCAAGGAAGCCACATCTGAAACCAAAACCAAGAGCAACCGATGACTCCGGCTGGAAGGTAAGTGAGGCATCGTTCAGCTGGAGCTTTTCAACAGCAGCGCGCAAGTCTTCATAATCGTCCGTATCGATGGGGTAAACACCGGCAAACACCATGGGCCTGGGTTCTTCAAAACCCGGAATGGCAGTTGTACATGGACGATCAACATGGGTAATGGTATCCCCTACCCGCACTTCTTTGCTGGTTTTAATGCCTGAAATGATATATCCTACATCACCGGTTTTCAGAACATCCCGCGGTATCATCCCAAGTCTTAGTACACCGATCTCGTCAGCTTCGTATTGCTTTCCGGTATGCACAAATTTCACCTTATCGCCCTGGCGTATCTCTCCGCTCACAACTTTAAAATAGGCAATAATGCCCCTGAAATTGTTGTAGATGGAATCAAAGAGCAATGCCTGCAATGGCCCGTCTGGATCTCCCACCGGAGGTGGTACACGTTCGACAATAGCCTCGAGAATTTGATCAACCCCGGTACCTTCTTTTCCACTGGCCCGTATGATCTCACTCCGGTCGCAACCGATCAGATCAATGATCTGGTCTTCGACCTCCTCCGGCATGGCACTATCCATATCCATCTTATTGAGAACAGGAATAATGGTCAAATCGTGATCAACGGCCATGTAAAGATTACTAATGGTTTGGGCCTGAATGCCCTGGGTGGCATCAATGATCAGCAGAGCCCCTTCACAGGCTTTGATGGAACGGGACACTTCATAAGAAAAATCAACGTGTCCCGGCGTATCGATCAAATTCAAAGTGAACAACTGATCGTCTTTGGGATATTGCATCTGAATGGCATGACTTTTTATGGTTATGCCACGTTCTCGCTCCAGGTCCATACTGTCAAGGGTCTGCTCCTGTAACTGCCTGTCGGTAACCGTCTTGGTCCTTTCGAGCAACCGGTCGGCCAGTGTACTCTTCCCATGATCAATATGAGCTATTATGCAGAAATTTCTTATATGCTTCATGAAAAAATCAGGTTAAATCAAGCTACAAAGATATTCAATTAATGGAAATCAAATGGCATCAGAAGGCATATATCGTGATCATCCGGGCAAATCTCAACATCCACGAGCACTCCTGATTTCAAGGCAATTGCAAAGGCAATAAAAATATATTTTCCTTCAGACTTGAAATTGGTTCAAAAATAAATTAAAATAGCATTCTCACAATAGATCGTTAGATGTTAGTTTTTCCGTCGCAAAGGTATAAGACAGAAAGCGCTTTGTAGCTGAAAGCTCGAAGCTCAAAGCTGAAAGCTGGAGAGAAAGGTTGCTCTCTTTTTGCGACATAACCAAAGAACCAACAAAACTAGTTAAACATCCCATTTTCAATGCCCTAGGGTTTTTGTTAGATAAAAGTAACCTAGCCGCGGGGAGGCTGGAAGCTCTTAGCTCTTAGCTCTTAGCTCTTAGCTCTTAGCTGTTAGCTGTTAGCTGTTAGTAGCTCAGTCGCAGAGTCAGTAGTAGCTGAAAGCTCGAAGCTCAAAGCTGGAAGGAGAAGTTACTCTCTCTTTTGCGACATAACCAAAGAACCAACAAAAATGTATATGATTGAAATTCGGTTGTTTACATATTTAGTTAGATAAAAGAGTTGCTTCGTTCAGGATATATAAAAAACCCGGGATGTCCCGGGTTTTTTTATATTGCTATTTCCCGGATTAAAGATCCCGGGACGACCTTTGAAATTATTCTCTCCCGAATTCAGTTTTGACATCACTGGTAAACTGACGTATCTGTTGTTCATTTTGCCGGGGGCAGATCAATAAGGCATCTCCCGAGTCTACAACAATATAGTCCGACAAACCTTGTATCACAGCGACTTTATCGTCGGGGATATTGATGATCGAGCCATTGGTGTCGTAAAGCAAATTTTTTCCGCTTATGACGGCATTGCCTTCTTTGTCCTGGGCTGAATATTCGTATAGTGAGGACCATGTTCCCAGATCGGACCACCCGAAATTGACCGTTTCTACAAATACATTCTCGGATTTTTCCATAATGCCGTAATCGATGGAGATGTTCTTACATTCGGCATATATTTCTTCTGTCTGCTTTTTATCCGGTTGCGGGGTGGTTTTTAACGGATCGAAGAGTTGTTTAACATCGTTCAGATGGGTTTCGAAGGCTTTGTTGATGGATTGCAGGGACCACAAGAATATTCCTGAATTCCAGAAAAATTCGCCGCTTTCGAAGAAAACTCTCGCCAATTCGGCATTGGGCTTTTCGGTGAAGGTTTT
>JAWOCV010000320.1:0-5563 GCA_046483585.1 Marinilabilia sp. | reverse complement strand
AACAATTAAATAATCATATTCAAAATCTCCGATTGTCGTGGTGATGGTCTGTTGATCGGCGTTAACTCGCAACAGCTCCGCCATTCTGATTTGAACGTGGTTTTGGTTTTTAAAGATGTTCCTGAAGGGAAAAGAAATGCTGGCAGGTTCTAATTGTGAAGTGGCTACCTGATAAAATAAAGGCTGAAACTGGTGGTGATTGATTTTGTCGATCAGAAGAACATTGAAATATCGCTTATCCAGGTTCCGCACCAGCTGAAGTCCGGCAAAGCCGCCTCCAACAATAATGACTTGCTTTCTGCCGGAGTTGATGTCCGGATTCTTATTCCGCTCTTTTGCCTTCATAACTTTTCTGTGTTATAGATGAGAGGTTTATCTCCACCGGGAAAGACTATATATTCTAACAGTTGACCGGAGGCAATAGTTTATAGTTAAATTATGCATAAATGAAACAATGTTGCACCTGAAGAGTTGTTTCACTATATTTGTCGCTGATTTATGAATAAAGCAGGGTAGAGAAAGTCATGTTGAAATTACAAAAAAAGCAGCCCATATGATGACACCGGCTGAAATACTGGAACAACATCTGGTCAAGAAATCCACACCCCGGGTGGCATTGATCCGGACATTACAAAAAGAGAGTCGTCCGCTATCTGAAACTGAGATCAAAGAGCGTATGGGGGATATGTATGATCGGGCAACCTTTTATCGAAGTGTGCAGACCCTGACGAAGGCAGGCATTATTCACCGCATTGTGGCCGATAATGTAATGGTGAAATATGCACTGAATAACTGTGAAAACGGGCATCATCACCAGGTGGATCATGCCCATTTTTATTGCCGTCAATGCCACAATCTTTATTGTTTGAAAAACATTAATCTACAAAACCTGAGTTTGCCCGAGGGATTTGTGGATGAAGAGCATGACCTGGTTATTCGGGGAGTTTGTGACCAGTGTAATTGACAATTTTTCAATGTATGAAGTACGTTTTTCTGATCCTGTTCCTTTTTTTTATCCCCGTATTGCATGCGCAGTCGAACTTTTCTTTAAGTGGTACGGTCACATGCCGGCACAATGATCCTTTGCCCGGTGCAGTGGTTCAGATTGAGGGTTTAAACAAGTGGGCTGTGACTGACAAAGATGGAGAATTCCGGGTAAACAATGTCCCTTCCGGAAGTTATGTGGTGGAAGTTACTTTTCTGGGGTATGAGCCATGGGTGAGAAAGATAGATGTCACGGAGCAGGTTCCATTACATGTGATGTTGCACAGGGAAGATCATTCCCTGGATGAGGTTGTGGTTGAAGGACATTACCATACCATTCTGGACCAGGAGGACTCACGAAGCGTGGTATTGGTTGATCAGCAATTTATTGAGGAAAACCGTTCCGGGAGCTTAATGCAAACACTCCGGCGCCTTCCCGGCCTCAGTTCTATAGATATAGGCTCCGGCCAGTCCAAACCTTTGATCCGGGGCCTTGGCTTCAATCGTGTAGTTGTTGCCGAAAACGGGATAGCGCATCAGGGACAACAATGGGGGGCGGATCATGGTCTGGAAATCGACCAGTACGGGATCGAAAACATTGAAGTCGTTAAAGGACCGACATCGTTGATGTACGGGTCTGGCGCTATTGGTGGTGTGATCGATATGAGAAATTTTTCTCTTCCTGCTCAGCATTCATCAGGGATGGAGGTCGACCTTACCGGCCGGAGCAACAACCAGGCTTTGGGTGGTTCCCTGAAAGTGTTTAAACGCTGGCAAAACTTGTTTTTTGAAGGACGATTTTCTGTGGAAGATTATGCCGATTACCGTGTGCCGGCGGACAGCATTGAGTATTATTCCTATTATTTCCGTCTAAAAGACGGTTATATGCGCAATACTGCCGGGTATGAAAACAGTGGCAATCTGGTTGCAGGCTGGACCTCGGATTTGATAACCACTCGGATAAGTTTTAGTCAGCTCAACGCTAAGAGTGGCTTTTTTGCCAACGCTCACGGTCTTGAGATCCGGACTTCTTCAATCAATTACGACCGGTCGTCCCGGACCATCGATTTGCCATATCAGCAGGTGCGGCACAGGAAGGTGGTGAGCAATACCATGATACGCCCGGGCGACCATCAAATCCGGATTGATGCAGGATGGCAACACAATCTGAGGGAAGAGTTTTCAGAAGCTGTAGCACATGGCCATATGCCCAAACCACCGGATAATCTTGAGAGATGGTTCCAAAAATACACCCATAGTCTCAATGTCCGCTGGAAGATACCCGAAATGGGGCGTCATAACTTAACGGTGGGGGCTGATATAGAACATCAGGACAATGACATTGACGGCTGGGGTTTTATCATTCCTGCATTTCGTAGCACAGAAGGAGGCGTGTATGTCCATGACAAAATTTTCATGAGACCTCCGTGGGTGCTTAATGCAGGCATTCGTTACGATCATTCGCGGGTGGAGGTCGAACGTTACCGCGACTGGTTTGCTACGCCTGTGGAGGATGGTGAAGCATTTATTCTGCGCTCGCCGGAAGCTGATCGTGCGTTTAATTTTGTAAGCTGGTCTATGGGAGCCAATTACCACCGGGAACATTCATTTTTCAAGTTGAATTTGGGCAACGGTTTTCGCATGCCTCAGCCTAAGGAGTTGGCAGCTAACGGGATGAATTATCATATGTACCGGTACGAGGAGGGCGATATTGATCTTTCACCTGAAGTTTCCTGGCAGTTGGATGCAGTATTCGGGTTGGAAACTGACCACTTTGGGATGGAGATGAATCCTTTTGTGACATGGTTTCCCAATTACATCTTCCTTGGCCCGGAAGCCGTTTATCATCAGGGATTGCAACGTTTTAAGTATCGTGAAAATGAGGTGTTCCGGGCAGGAGGAGAGTTGATGTTGAAATACCGGCTATCAGATAAAATTGAAAGCGGTATTGAGTCGGAGTATGTTTATTCAAGGCAGATGTCAGGAGATAAAAAGGGGTTCACTTTGCCTTTTTCACCTCCATGGGCCACTGATTTTTCACTGGAATACGATCATCCTTCCTTTTTATTTTTTGATCGTCTTTCCCTGAGGGGCGAGTACAGGCTTGTTGCCGCACAAAATGACATTGTTCCCCCCGAAAAGAAAACCCCGGGTTATGGACTGACTTCTTTTGGGGCGAGTGGCGAGAGGCAATTGGGCAATACCAAATTCACCTTGAATTTTCAGGCGAGGAATTTATTTAATGTGAGATATCTCGATCATACAAGTTTTTACCGGTTGATAGAAGCCCCTGGGCCCGGGCGTAATTTTATACTTTCAATGAATATTTTGTTTTAACTTATAACAATAGTCCGTTAAACTTTTTTGAGTGCTTGTTCTTCAACTGTTTAGATCTGAAGAAATGTTTATATTAAAACACAGATTACCAGTATCATATGAATCATCTTAGATCTTAAATCTAAAAATCTAACGATCTATTGTATAACATTTTTGAACCATGAAGAGAAAACTATTGGGTGCAGTGATTTTTCCGCTGTTGGCGCTTGCCGCGTGCAGCGATGATGATGTTAGGCCCCCTGAGATTGATATTTCGGACATAGGTTATGACAACAGAGGAGTTGCTTACGTGGGGAGCGATTTGCATATTGATGCCGAAATTGTGGCCGAAGGTAAAATTGATCACGTGAGATTGACCATCCATCCGGAAGGGGATCATTTAAAAGACGATCATGACCACCATGAAGAATGGCAAGTGGATACCACTTATACCACAGGATATGGGGGGTCAAAGAATGCGGAATTTCATGAACATGTGGATGTGCCTGAACACGCCGAAGAGGGGGATTATCACCTGCACCTTCAGGTGTCAGATACGGAAGGCTATCAATCGTCTGAGGAAGCTGAATTTGAAGTGGTTTATGACCCGGACCATGATCATGACCATCATTAAAATCGAATCGCATGAATAGACAAATCGAACATTTCAGTATGAAAGCATTCGTTGCCAAAGCTCTGCTGTTTTTAGGAATAGGCGTCCATGTTTTTTTCTTTGGGTCCTGTAATGATGATGACAAAGACGATATTTACCCAGTTATTGACATGTCGGGAGAAAATGCTTTTCCTTTAAATTGTGCGGTGGTGCATCCCGGGGAGACTTTTACCTTCCGGGCTGTATTTTCCGATAACAGGGAGCTGGGATCTTATAGCATCGAAATCCATCACAACTTTGATCATCATACCCACAGTACCGATGCTGTGGAATGTGAAACGGCCCCTGAAAAAGAACCTGATCAGCCTTTTAAATTCATAGAAGAGTATGAAATTGCACCAGGGCAAAAGCAATATGAAGCCGAAGTGGATATTTCTGTCCCCGACACCGTAGACACGGGAGATTATCATTTCATGGTCCGTCTTACTGATGCTTCTGGGTGGCAGACTTTAAAAGGGATCAGTATAAAAATCCTTGATAAAGAATGATATGTCAGATATCTTCATCTATAATGAAAAAACCCCTTCAATGGCCGTCGCTTCCTGAGTGACTTTCACTATTTCATCGGGATTGTTCATGGTGGCTTTGCAGGTGACCGAAACATAACGTAGACTTTTCGTGTGGTTGAACGAGACCTCTCCATGTTCCGGCAAAAGCGCCGTCACTTTATCTACTTTCCCGTGTTGGTTTGGAACAATGAATTTGAACATATAATATGTCGGCCACTCCTCCGTCTCTGCCAGAAGTTTTCTTAGGTTACTTAAATCGTGTATTGCCATTTTCCCTGCTTTTTTCTTTGCAAAGTTAGGATTTGATCTTTGATTTTTTATAAATTTAAGGAAATCAAAACCTATAGGTTATGAGGAAATTTTTCTTTGCATTCATGGCTGCATTGGTCTGTTCGTTTGCGGCATTTGCCGGAGGAGATGAATCCCCTTCCCATAGTCATATGCTAAAAACTTATGAAGATCTGCGTGTGGCAGATGTTGTGGATGGTCTTGATATGGTTGGTCTCAGGGATGCCACCATTCTATGAGAAACTGGACATGCCCATGGACCAAACTGTGGAATAAGAAACGGGAAAGTATCTGGTTGTTCTATCTGGTTTATTTCCAGAGTGAAATACAATTTTTGGAGAACCATTGTCAATGATCAAAAATCCGGTTGAAACTTGCATGACCATCAAGGTCTCAAAATAACATGTAAATACTGATGAATGCAAGCCTGCCTGCCGGGTTGATGCAACAAAGATCCTGATTTCTGAGGAAAATTCTTTGGAACACATGGATTCTTTTTCATAAAACGTCAGGCAGGTTCCATTCGACCAAATACTTAAGTAAATTATTTACGAATGAAACGAGCATGACAAAGGTTGTCACTAAAGAACATGTATAAACTTCAATCATGCGAGTTCCATCAGACCAATAACTTAGATAAATTTTATACTGATGAATATGAAGAAAGACAAAGACGATCTTTGGAGAATCATTTACAAGGATTATGTGCCTGACCACGAGCCTCTGAGAGAGGCGCTTTTTGCCCTGGGTAACGGTTATATAGTGACTCGTGCGGCAACAGAAGAGAGTGATG
>JAWOCV010000294.1:0-17330 GCA_046483585.1 Marinilabilia sp. | reverse complement strand
ATCGCGGATATCGCCGATCTATCGGTCGAGGAAGTCGAAAAGCTGCGTGCCGAGACGCAGCACTGATCCGCTTTCATTCCTGCGGTTGCTTGTTGCTTGTTGCTGGTTGCTTGTTGCTGGTTGCTTGTTGCTTGTTGCTTGTTGCTGGTTGCTTGTTGCTTGTTGCTGGTTGATTGTTTGTTGCGGGTTGCTGGTTCGGGTTATGTCGTTTGCTTGCAAGAATTGGTCAATTGGTTGATTGGGCAATTGGTTGATTGGTTGCTTGTTGCTTGTTGCTGGTTGACGGGTGATTCTGTGAAGAATCTTCGTTAATTCGTTAATTGGTCCTGCCGGTTCTGCGGTTTACCTGCAATTATTTGATAGCGTGGGGTTGCCTATTGCTTACTGGTAACTGTTTACGGCTCACTGATATTTGTGAAATTTCTTACAAATCGTATAATTTGAAGTCAAATTCCTTATCTTTAAGGCTGCAGAACTAAACACTTATTACAAACTGATTATGGAGGTTACATTTCAAAAAGCGACACTTAATGATCTGGTGGCAATCAAAGAGATATATGATTATTACATCACACAGACCAATGCCACCTTTCATACCGATCCCATCAGTTTTGAGGAATTGAGGGAGATCATTCCCTTTTATCATAAGAAGTATCAGTCGTTTTTGGTGAAGGCCGACGGGAAAACGGCCGGTTATTGCTATCTGGCTCCTTTCAAAAACCGGCAGGCTTATGACCGTACGGCTGAGATAACCGTATATCTCAAACCTGAGTATTGCGGACAGGGGATTGGCTTCAAAACAGTGAGTTTTATGGAAGATGTGGCCCGGAAAAAGGACATTAAGGTTTTGGTAGGGGTGATCACCGGCTCCAATGAAAACAGCATCCGGCTCTTTGCCAGATGTGGCTTCGAAAAAGTGGCCCATTTTAAAGAGGTGGGCCGAAAATTTGACGAGTTACTTGATGTAGTGGCTTATGAAAAAATTTTGGACCATTAGGCCTGTTATTGTCCGCCATAGTTTCAGCATTAGGTATTTATGTTTGAGCTCTAATATCTGATAATCGAACGATCTATTGATTTTTATCAATCAGCCTTTAAGGTATACCTCAAACAAGTGGGAAATGGATTTTGGCTCTCCGATGATGGTCAGCACATCGTGTTCTTGCAAAATAGTGTCTCCATGAGGAGCGAAAGTCTCCGAGTCGCGTTCTACGAGAGCTACCAGAACATCGGGTGGTAATTTTACTTCCTTCAGTTGTTTTCCGATCATGGAAGCCTGGGCCGTGCCAGGCAACAGTCGTATGGTGAAAAATCTCTCATTGTGAAGCAGATATTCTTTGATCTTACGGTGGCTTTTGTGATCAAACATCTCTTCGACGAACTCTTTTCGCTCAACGATGTCTACCAGCCGCGAAAGCATGCGCAATTGCTGGCGGGAATCCAATGGCGGATTCACGAGGAAGAAAAATATTCGTATGTAGTCTTCGGAAGAGATGCCGCCTTTGCCCACCGGCTTTCGGATGCCCCTGCTTGTCATGACAATGTGAAGAGAGGGATGATCGATCCCCTCGTTTTTGGCATACAGTATGGATACTTCGGGGATGACAAGTGCCGGTTCGATGGCCGAAGTGGTCAGAAACTCATTGACGAGGTCCTCTTTGCTGACATGCATCTCCGTGGAAAAGGTTTCTGAAATGTAATCAATCAGTTCTTCGAAGTCCATATCACGATCGATGGTCGTAATGCGGGCCCTGGTGATCGTTTCATCAAATGGATCGCCCTGTCTCAGACCTTTTTCTTTCAGGATGGTCATGAATTCGTTCTCAAGCTCTGCGTATTGGTATTTTCCCAGGAGGGCGAACCAGTGGAAAATGGCACCTTCCCTTTTGACTTTTTCACGGGCATAATAGTAGTACCACAGGAAAGATACCAATGTGATGAAACCGCTGAACAGAACGGCCAGCCACCCCATGTACACGATTAGTACAAGGGATATCAAGATGCCGGCTACCTGCATGCCGGGGTACAGAGGTGATTTATATCCCGGGTCGTAAGATTCAATGTTGCTTTTCCGGAAAACGATCACGGCAAAGTTGATAAGCATGAAGATGAACAACTGGAAAGCACTGGCCACTTTGGCTATGCCCTCTTCCGAGAGGGTTAGTATCAGCAATAAAATGAGGCCTGTCGTCAGCAGGATTGACAAAACGGGCGTCCCTTTTGTGCCTACTTGTGAAAATTTGGGAGGAAAAAGTTTGTCCCGCGCCATGGCAAAGGGATAGCGGGAAGAGGATAACAAGCCTGCGTTGCCTGTGGAGGCAAAGGCGGCCATGGCTGCTCCCACCATCAGGTAAGCACCAAGATCACCGGGAAGCCATTTGAAAAGATGCTCGGCTGCCGTGGCTGCCGGAGCCAGATCTTTAGCAAAATCGGCCGGCTCGATCAGGGCCACCATAATGAATACCCCAAGGAAATAAATGACACTGGTCACGATAAGAGACAGAAGCATGCCCATGGGAATGTTCCGTTCTGGGTTTTTGATCTCCTCGGCCACGCTGGCAACTTTGGTAAGTCCCAGATAAGACACGAAAACAAATCCTGCCGTGGTGATGATCCCTTCGATACCATGGGAGAAGAATGGGGAGAAATGTTCTTTTCCTTTGAATGATTCCCCGTTTGCGGGTGTGTTGAATATGTTAAAAAGGCCGTCGATGATAAAACCACCCAGGACTACGATCAGGAAGATGATGAAGAAATTTTGAAGGCCTGAAGTCTTTTTCGCTCCCACAAGATTAAGCCCCATAAATACCATGGTTGCTGCAATGGCCACTGTCTGGACCGGTACTTCCCAGAAAATGGCCGCGTACGCCCCAATACCGATGATGGCAAAGGCTGTCTTAAAAACCAGTGAAAGATAGGTGCCAAGCCCCCCGATGGTTCCCATAAGGGGCCCCAGGCTCCTGTCCAGAAAAAAGTAAGCACCTCCGGCGCGTGGAAGTGCCGTGGCGATCTCGGCCATACTAAACATGGCCGGTAATATGAAGAGGCCGGCCACAAGGTAAGCCACAAATACCGATGGACCGGTATACTGGGAGGCGAGCCCGGGCAATAGAAAAAAACCGGAGCTGAACATAGCACCGGTGCTGATGGCAAAAACATCAAATAATCCAAGCTCTTTCTTTAAGTGGCTTTTTCCGTCCATAAATCAATTGTCGGTGTGCAGTCATCAGTAAACAGGCTGGCGAAAGCCCGGACCCCGAAACTTTATTTGTTCTGGTTAGGGTAACAGGGAACTTTTTTCAAACACTCAACTCCCCAATGAGATCCGAAATTTTAGCGATCAATTCATTGGACAATTGTTCAATCCGGCTTCGCAATTCCATGTGTTCCTTTACATATTGGTGATCGGGGGTGACAGGAAAATCTTTGTTGTAATACTGAAGTTCCTGTTCCTGGGTTTTGATCCGGCCAAGCATCTTTTTGAGCTGTTGCTCGTATTCTTCGATGATCATTTCTTCTACGGTATTCAGTCCCCGATGGTCATAGCCTCCGGCCATTTCATGATTCCGGTCGCGAATGATCTTCAGGTCACGCAGGAACAAGTCAATGTGGTTTTTCCACATTTTATACTCGAAATCGAGATCAACCAGGTGGATTTTCCCCTCTCGCATAATGCTGGGTTTTGTTTTTTTCGGTTTCTCAATATAGATAATTTTTTTGAATGTTTCAATAGCCAATAGTCCGTTAAAAAAAGGCTAAACGCAAAGACCTGTCTGCCGTGTCATGAAATAGAACTAATTTGACTCAAAGGCTCTTACTGGAAGATAGAAAGCCTCTATTTCATTTGTCGCCAGGCAGGCGCCATGACCTGTCTGCCGTTATTAATATTGGCATCCTGTTATATAAACGAACTTTTGTTTGTACAATTAATTTTGTTTCACATTACACGCCAGGCAGGCGCAAAGTTTTTATTATGAGAGAGTTATGATTCATCCCTTTGTTCCATAAATACTTAATTATGAGACACTTGAAAAAGTTTAACGGAGTATTGAATAGCCAGTGGATCGTTAAATGTCCTGTTATTAACTTACTCGTAAGGTACAATTGATCGTTTCTAGATATAAGATTTAAGATCAGTCGTATAACATTAATAATTTGCATCTTTGAAGAAATAATGCGCATTTTTTAAACAACTAAAAATCAAGTTTTACAAAGATTTGATAATGAATGTCCTAAGATTATGGTTCATCCTAAAAATGCGTACTTAGGTAAAAACAAATCTATTCAAAAGCTTTTTGCTAAATTTCAACAAACATTCGACACCTTCAGCGTCGATATTCTATATTTTGAAAACAACAGCTATAAACATAGGAGTCCTTCAGGCTCCATTTTCCTTAGATATAAGGGTATGACCCCGAAGTGGGCTGTACCATCTATATAAATTTATTTGTTTTTCTCAACGTTTTCTCGATTATGATTTTGTATGTATAATAATTGGTACGCGTTTTTATGATAATAGTCCGTTAAACTTTTGTAATACCTTGTAATTCAATTATTTAAAATTACTGTGTTTCTCAGGTTAAATCACAGTATATCAGTATTGTACGAATTTTCTTACATCTAATAATCTAACGATCTATTGTTATGATGAACCAAAAATATTTGATTTTCCTGAGTAACCTCTTAATAATCAAATCTCTGCGTTTTTGCGTCTCTGCGTTTGGTCTTTTTTAAACGATCTTTTGGATTAAATTCAGACAAAAAAAACGGAAGACAATATTGGATTAATTTCCAGTGTCTTCCGTTTTTGAAACTTTTGAATGCCTTAAAGCGAGCTTGTCCCTGAAACAGACTTTTGGGGTCAAGCTCCTCACTGTTCAGAAGTCAATATCCTTATTGCGCAACCGCCGATATATCCTCAACGATCTCAAGTCCCCGCTGGATGGCTTTTTCATTCATGGGGATGAGGTGGTGATGCCTTTCCGGGAGGGACTTTCGGAGTCCTTCCAGTACATTTGGCATTTCAACGATGGGTTTGACCTTCAGATAGGCTCCGAGAACGATCATGTTGAAGGTGCGGGATGATCCCATATTCACAGACTCTTCAACGGCCTTTACCCGGTATACATGGATGTCATCTCTGACCGGGTGTTTGGTGATGCCGTTTGGGTCGTATAGGAGAATGCCGCCTGGTTTCACTTTGGATTCAAATTTATCGAGCGACTGCTGATTCAGGATAATGGCTGTATCGAATTCGTGCAGAATAGGAGAGCTGATCCTGTTGTCGCTTATGACGACGGTTACATTGGCAGTGCCGCCTCGCATTTCGGGGCCGTAGGACGGCATCCAACTGACTTCCTTTCCCTGCATCACTCCCGAGTAGGCAAGTATTTTTCCCATGGATAAAACGCCTTGTCCGCCGAAACCTGCTATAATTATTTCTTCTTTCATCTGTATAAAATTTATTTATTAAGGTCTGATGGAACCTGCCTGCCGTTTTCTGAAAAAGAATCCATGTGTTCCAAAGAATTTTCTTCGGAAATCAGGATCTTTGTTTTATTAGGCCGCCAGGCAGGCCTGTCTGCCGTTTTATGTATATGGAACTATCAATTTTAATGTTTTAACGTCAAAAATTCAGAAAGTTTCTGTTTCATAACCCGCCAGGCAGGCTCGCATGCAAGAACTTATACATGTTCTTTAGTAACAAACCTTGTCATGCTCGTTTCATAATGTTGTTGTGAATTATGGGGTGAGCATAAAGAAAGAATCACACTTAGACATCTTTAAGATCACCCAGGGGATAAAAGGGAAACATATTTTCTTCCATCCATTTATTGGCATCCACTGGGCTCATTCTCCAGCCTGAATTACATGTGGATACGACTTCCACAAATGAGACGCCTTTTTTGTCATTTTGTTTTTCAAAAGCTTTCCGGAGGGCTTTTTTTGTTTTTCGAACGGCTGCCGCTGTATGTACTGACTGGCGGGTCACAAAGCTGGTCCCGGGAAGCTGGGCCACAATCTCAGTGATCTTCAACGGATTACCGTCTGTTTCAGGTTCCCGACCGAAGGGGCAAGTGGAGGCTTTCATGCCTTTGAGAGTAGTGGGAGCCATTTGTCCACCGGTCATGCCGTAGATGCCGTTATTGATGAAGATCATCACTATATTTTCTCCACGGTTGCAGGCGTGAATGGTTTCGGCTGTGCCGATGGCGGCCAGGTCACCGTCGCCCTGGTAGGTTACCACATAACGGTCGGGGCGGAGCCGGTTGATGGCGGTGGCCAGTGCAGGTGCTCTTCCATGAGCGGCCTCCTGCCAGTCTATGTCGATGTAATTGTAGATGAATACCGAACAGCCAACAGGAGCGATCCCGATGGTCTTGTCCTGGATATCCATTTCTTCGATCACCTCGGCAAGCAATTTATGCACCACACCGTGACTGCATCCCGGACAGTAATGCATCACCTTGTCGGTGAGCACCTTGCTTTTTTCAAGAACAAGGTTTTCCGGTTTTTTAATATCATTCATTACTTCTGCCATAACTATTTTCCTCCTATGAGTTTTTGTTCCAGGGCATCGGCTACCTCTTCGGGAGAGGGCACCACACCTCCGTAACGTCCGAAATGTTCTGCTTTCACTTTTCCGTTTACAGCCAGTCTGACGTCTTCGATCATTTGTCCGCTGCTCATTTCAACGGAAAGGATGCCTTTCAGACGGTCACTCATTTCCTTAAGCTGTTTTGATGGGTACGGGAACAATGTGATGGGCCTTATCAGCCCGGCTTTAATGCCCCGGTTACGCAAAATTTCAACAGCTGCTGCAGATATGCGGGCACTGCTGCCATAGGCAACGATCAGGTATTCGGCATCATCGGTTTCCGTAGCCTCATACCTGACTTCTTTCTTTTCCATTTCCCGGTACTTGGCCTGGATTTTATCGTTGAATCGCTCATGGGCTTCAGAATCCAGTTCTACGGATGTGATGATGTTGCGTTCACGATCGGGCGTTTTACCTGTTGTAGCCCATCCGTATCGTTCTTTTACCTCGTCGTTTGTTAAACGTTCTTGTTGTGGTTTTAGTTCGACTTTCTCCATCATCTGTCCGATCATGCCGTCTGAAAGGATCATGGCCGGATTGCGGTATTTGAAAGCAAGTTCGAAAGCCAGTTCCACAAAATCAGCCATTTCCTGTACGGATGCGGGTGCCAGCACGATGAGTTTGTAGTCGCCGTGGCCACCGCCTTTTACAGCCTGGAAATAATCGGATTGTGAAGGCTGGATGGTCCCGAGTCCAGGGCCGCCACGGACGATATTGGCCACCAGGCAGGGTAATTCTGCTCCTGCCATGTAGGAAAGACCTTCCTGCATCAGGCTGATGCCGGGGCTTGAGGAGGAAGTCATGACACGTTTGCCGCTTCCGGCCCCGCCATATATCATGTTGATGGCCGCGACTTCGCTTTCGGCCTGTAACACGACCATTCCTGTCGTTTTCCAGGGTCTTAAAGCCATCAGGGTTTCCATGACTTCCGACTGGGGCGTAATGGGGTAACCGAAATACCCGTCGGCACCACAACGAATGGCTGCTTCGGCAATGGCTTCATTGCCTTTCATTAACCTTAGTTCACTCATTGATTTTATGGTTTCTAAGTGCTGATATTCAAATGTTAAACCAGTTCTACTTTTTTGCGGTAAACGGTAATACAACTATCAGGGCATACCAGAGCACAATTGGTGCAACCGTTACAGGCATCAGGATTGGCCATGTAGGCATAGTTATATCCTTTACCGTTGACCTTGTCGGCCAGCTCTATTACATCTGTGGGGCATGCTACGACACAAAGCGAACATCCTTTACACGTTTCCGTGTCCACCTCTATTGTTCCTATTACTTTTGCCATACTTCTTTTGCTTATATTCTATTACGCATTACGAATTTAGAGAAAAATTGTAATCCCGCCTTATGACACCTGTCATTATTTCCTATTAACAAAGCGAATAAAGTGAATTACGAATTATAAGTTTCAGAAAAATCAGTGAGTTAAGATGTTTGTTTATATACATTCTATATTTTTTCAGTTACCGGGTTTTAATTTTCAGTAGGGTTCCCTGCATTAAACGATTCCAGCCGCTTTTTCAATTCATCCATCCTGTCCATGCCGGTATGTGATACGCAGATGCGGAGCCCCTCGGAGCGTGTACTGCCGGTTGTATCAAGAGTGATGGCACTGATGCCGTGACGGATCAGTTTTTCAAGAAGTTCTTCTCCACTCAGGCCCGGATAGCTTATGGTGAAATAGAATCCGTCGGCCAGATCGCGGGTTTCATCTTTATCATATACCAGTTTGAAGCCATTGTCCACAAACAGTTTCTTCATAATGGAAGCCCTTTTGCCGTATTCTCCAAGATTTGCTACAAAGTCATATTCTCCGTCGTTTACAGCTTTCAATATGGAGGCGAGCGCAATTTGGGGAGAGTGGGCTGTTCCGGCTGTTACTGCATAGATGGCGTCTTGCAGGATTGCCGGACCGAATTTATCGGTATTGAACATTTTCTGGAGATCCGGGAACCTCCTGTGAAACAGTTTGTCGGAGATTAGCAGGCCTCCGATCCGCTGACCGGCATAGCTGAACATTTTGGAACTTGAAAAAAGCAGGACGTAATTGTCTGTGTATTTGGCCACTGTTGGCTGAAATGGGGGGATCCCGGGTTTCCCGTAATCCTGTCTGAAGTCCATTCCGAAATAGGCCAGATCTTCCATGACAATGACTCCGTATTTCCCGGCCAGTTCTCCGATGATTTGTAACTCCTTTTCGGTGAGGCATATCCATGCCGGATTGTTTGGATTGGAGTACAGAAAAGTACTGATGTTGCCTTTTTTGAGATGCGATTCCAGCTTTTCTCGTAGTTTTTCACCCCGGTAATTGTAGATGTCAAAGGTTTCGTATTTCATTCCCTGGACTGCTATTTGTCTTTTATGGACGGGAAAACCGGGATCAATGAAAAGGGTGGTATCTTTCTCTTTTTCGCGGCGATTGGCCACCATGAATGTAACGAAAGAGGATTGCATGGAACCGACGGTTGGGATACACCCTTCGGGATTTATGTTCAAATCCATAAACAGTCCGGCAAATCTTGAAAGTTCTTCTTTAAGACTTTTGATGCCTTCGATGGGGGGATAAATGGATGTTACCCCGTTTTGCAGAGCTTGCGATTCGGCCGATGTGGCTATGGAGGGGGATTTAAGTCCGGGAACCCCCATCTCGGTTCGGATAAAACGGATGTCATACATTTCCTGAAGCCGGTTGACCAGCTGGACAATTTGGCGAATGGTGCAATAAGCGAGGCTGTTAATCCCAAGTTCTGAGCGAAGTTCTCTGATGACTTCTTTTTCTATCGGGAATGGATTCTTTTCAGACATGGATGAACGGATTTATTGTAAAAATAATACATTTTTCTGATCAGTGTCGTGTCATGTATAAAAAGTCGAGAAAGTTGAAACTGATTTTTACTATTCATCATAAACAATACTCCGGTATACTTTTTCAAGTGATTTATTAATAAGATGCTAGCATGCCAATGCAAATGAGTATCAGCTCTTCGATAATGAAAATTTTGTGCTACTGTGTCCCTGCGTTTAGGCTTTGTCTAACGGACTATTGATGAAGAAAAAACAAAAATCGGTTAAACCCGGTGTGATGTCTTAAATTTAGCTAGACATCAGGAGGTTATCTGATTTCTCGTTTATCGATTACGCGTTTGGCTTTTCCTTCACTGCGTTCAATGGATTTGGGTTCAACCAGTTTCACATTGACGGACAATCCGATGGTGCTTTCGATTTGGTTCTTGATCTTTTTACCGAGGTTTTGAAGCTCGCTGATCCGGTCCTGGTAAAAACGGTCTTCCACTTCCACGTGCAGCTCCAGAGCATCAAGATTGTTGATGCGATCGACCACCAGCAGATAATGGGGGGTGGTTTCATCCATTTCGAGGAGGACACTTTCTATTTGTGAGGGAAAGAGATTGACACCCCGGATGATAAGCATATCATCGCTGCGTCCCGTACATTTTTCCATTCGCACCAGGGTTCTTCCACACTGGCAGGTGTCATAATGGAGCCTTGTCAGATCACGGGTTCTGTAACGAATAACGGGTAAGCCTTCTTTGGTGATGGTGGTAAATACCAGTTCGCCTGTTTCTCCTTCAGGGAGGACTTCGGCTGTTTCGGGATCAATGATCTCGGGTATAAAGTGGTCCTCGTTGACATGCAGGCCGCACTGGTATTCGCAATCAAAAGAGACCCCCGGCCCTATGATCTCGCTGAGTCCGTATATGTCGAAGGCCTTGATCTGAAGTTTGTTCTCGATCTCACGGCGCATGTTGTCGGTCCATGGTTCGGCACCAAAAATGCCGGTTTTGAGTTTCAGGTCGCTGCGCCGGATGTCGTTTTCTTCGATGGCTTCAGCCAGATATGAGGCATAAGAAGGCGTACAGGCCAGTACGGTGCTGCCGAAATCATGCATCAATTGTAGTTGCCGTTTGGTATTGCCACCTGAAATTGGGATCACAGAAGCTCCCACTTTCTCACCCCCGTAATGAAGTCCCAGGCCACCGGTGAACAATCCGTAACCGTAGGCGATCTGAATAAAATCCTCTTTTCCTACACCAGCAGCTGTAAGAGTTCTTGCCATGGCTTCAGACCAAATGGATATATCGCGCCGGGAATATCCTACCACAGTTGGTCGCCCCGTGGTGCCAGAGGAAGCGTGCAGCCTTATGATCTCGCTCATGGGAAGAGCGAACAGGCCAAAAGGATAGTTGTCGCGAAGGTCTTGTTTGGTCGTGAAAGGAAGTTTTTTCAGATCTTCTTCCGATTGTATATGTTCGGGTCCCAGGCCTTTCTCCTGCATTTTGGAGCGGTAATAGGGGACATTAAAATAGACCCGTTCAATGGTATCCCTTAGACGTTCACTTTGTACATCTTTCATCCGGGTGCGCGGCATGGTTTCAAAATGCCGGTTCCATATTGATATATCCATAAAATTTTAAAATTTGTAAAGATCACTGGCTGATATCAACTCCATTTCATGTCGCTGCAGTTCGGCAATAGCCTTTTCGATATTATCGCTGCGCAACACAATGAATGATTTGTCGTCCGGCGAAAAACCGTAAAGATATTCAATGCCGATGCCTGCTTCGGAGAGAATTTTAAGGGTTAGGGACAGAGCCCCGGGAGTATTGGGAGTGGCAAATGAGATCACTTCGCTGACATTAACCGAGAAGAGGTTTTCTTTCAGAATGGAGCGGGCTTCATCCGGCTCTGAGACGATCATTCTCATAATTCCGTATTCGGAAGTGTCGGCCAAACTGCATGCCGATACATTTATGTTTGATCTTCCAAGTATATCAAATACTTCATGTAACCTTCCCGAGCGATTTTCCAAAAAAACCGACAGCTGCTTTATTATCATAATGTAGTATTTTTGGGATTGTTCGACGGAAAATTACAAAATATTAACGAAATTGGGAGGGCTTTTCCAACTTTTGTGAGTTTTTGGGTGCATCCATAATTACACGGCATTCCCGTCATTGCGAACGAAGTGAAGCAATCTCTATTTGTTTTACCGGACACCAGTGTATTAAAATGAAGATTATCAACAATATATGAATCATCTTAAATCTTAAATCTAAAAATCTAACGGTCTATTGAACGAAAGTTCACGAACTAATCAGACTAAATTATTGGAAGATTTGTGTTTTATCAGAGAATAGTGATCTGTTTATTAGATTACCTTGTGAGTTTGCATTATTTTTGTAGGAGAGAAAAACCGGAGGGGATGCCATTGGGTATCACATTGATTGAGTGCTTTTTTCTTCTCTTCCGGTGAAAAGCGTCCTGGCTGTATGGGGTTAAGGTGTGTGAAGTGTTGAGTGGGATGGAAGATTGGTAAATTCAGAAAAAACGAAACGTCATAAAAGGAAGTAACAAAATATTATTACTGCTGCTGGTTATTTTCGTGGCTCTGCCGCTTGTTTTGTCACTGGTAGCGATGTTTCCGGGCGTGCAGAGCCGTATTGTGGCTGGTGTTACCGAACGATTAAGTCGTGAGTTGAACACGGAGGTTTCTGTTGGCCGGGTACATGCCATGCCTCTGCGCGGGATCCGGATCGATGATCTGTTGATTCGTGACCATCAGCAAGACACGCTCCTGTTTGCTCCCAGGGTACGTTCAGGTGTTGATTTCTTTTCACCCTTTAAGAAGCACATTTACCTTGGTGAGATTTATTTGGAAAAGCCTGTTATTCATCTTTCTCAGACAGAAAAAGAGGAGATGAATTTTACCTCCGTTCTTGATTCCATAATGGCTTTAAAACCCGATACAGTCAAGTGGGATTTTTCTTTAAGAGGGGTGAATTTTAATGACGGAAATCTCAGGGTGTCGCATCCCATGTTGGAGAACTCCATGTTTCGGAGTGATACCCTTCGGTTTTCTCATCTTGATCTTGATCTTGTGAGGACTTCATCCGTTGGCGATTCTCTGAATTTCAGACTTAACCATCTGGCCCTTTCCGATCAAAGCGGACTGACGATAGAGAGTGGTGTGGCCAGTGGCAAGATCAGGCCCAACAAGATCAGCATCACTGATCTTGCACTCAAAACGGGCTCTTCCAGGATCAATATTGATACGGCCGAGTTTTCGGCTGGTGAAGATTCTGAAGCAGTGGATTCCCGGTTCCGTGCTAAAATGGAGAGATTGTTGGTCTCTTTTGAAGAATTGGGGCTTTTGCTTAAGGATGTTCCGGATATTGATGAGCCATTTATTTTATCGGGAGAAGTGTATGGCTCCATGAACAACCTGAAAGGCCGGGATGTAATTGCGTCTGCCGGTGAAGATAGTCGTATGGAGGTCTCTTTTGATCTGACAGATCTGACCGATTTGCAGGAGACATTTATTTTTATGGATGTAAAAGAGCTGCAAACCACTGCTCCCGATATGGACAAGTTTATTTCAGGCCTGACAGGGAAAACTACTTCTTTGTCGTCAGGTCTGAAGAAACTTGGAATCATTGAGTATTCGGGAAATCTGACCGGCTTTTTGAACGATCTGGTAGCCTACGGCAGGTTTGAAACAGGTCTTGGGCGAGTGAATACGGATTTGAGTATGCGGCTTGATCCGGGAAATGTCTTCTCTTTCAGTGGGATGCTTAATACAGAGGGATTTAGTGCAGGAGCGTTGCTGGGGGTTGAGGAAAACATGGGTGGCGTTACCATGAACATGGAAGTGAACGGGGAGCGTAAAAGCAGTACCGATTATTCTGCCTATCTGGACGGCCGGATAGACTCTCTTGAGTGGAACAATTATACCTACAGGGATGCTGAAATTAACGGATTGTTTAAACATCAACATTTTGATGGTTCGGTATCTTTGAGCGATCCCAACGGAGATTTTCGTTTCGACGGCGAGATCGATGGTTCAGGGAAATTGCCGCGTTTTCGTTTTCAGGCCCATCTGGAGAATGTGATGCCCGACCGGTTGAATATTTTACCCCAATTTAAGAACGGCGTAGCCACTCTTTCGATGGAGACTGATTTTATAGGCGATAATCTTGATAATCTGGCAGGTGAGATCTCAGTCTACGAGGGATTGCTTTATACGCCAGAGACATCGGTTGAAATAGATACCATGAAGTTAAAGGCTTTTGAGGAGGAGGGGGTAAGGAGGATTACGCTGAGTTCCGATTTTGTTGAGGGAGAACTGGCCGGAGAATACAATTTTGGTCGTTTCCGGCATTCATTTATGGATATGGTATCCCACTTTTTACCTTCAGTTGCCGGCCGTGAACCGAGAGAAGACCTGCCCCTTAACCGATTTGATTTTGGATTTACATTTAAAGGTTTTGACCGTATAGCCGGACTTATTATTCCCGGATTGCAAATGGCCAGTGATGGAAGGTTGGAAGGAAACGTTGACTCCGAAGATCATATACTTAATATTGAAGCTGCGTTTGATTATATTAATTATCAGGAAACCAAGGCTGAAGATGTTGAGTTTCATGCAAACACCCGCAAAGGAGATGACCTGGAAGTTGTGACAAGGGCCGGGCGGATTAACCGCGATCATTTGGTGTCGTTTTACAATTTTTCTGTGCATCACAACGCAGGTCGCGATACTCTTGATATGGAGGTTTTCTGGAACAACTGGGATGAAGTGACCAACAGTGGGGCCATTTATACGTCAACCGCCTTCAGACGTGACAAAGATGATGAGTTTTTTTTCGACACGGATGTGGAACCTTCAACCATCATACTGGAGGATTCAACATGGACGATCAGTGAAGCGGAAGCGATGTTTTCACCAAAAGCATTCAGTATAAAAGACCTGGAGGTAGCCCATAACGATCAAAAACTGGCGCTTAATGGTTTTTTGCACCGGGAGTCGATGGATGGCATGCGTCTGGATATGGACAATATTGATCTTTCTCAATTCTTTGGAAAACAATCCGATGCCAATCATCATTTTGGGGGAATAGCCGACGGGAGTATTGAGCTGAAGGACTTTTACAGGGATCCTTTATGGTCGGCCAATTTCTCTGTTGATGATTTTTGCTTTGACGAGGATACATTGGGTTTTTTCACTCTCGGATCCCAATGGGATAAGGAGCAGGATGCATTGGAGGTGAATACTTCTGTCAGGAAAGGTGATAAAACCCCTCTCCAGGGAACCGGTTACCTTCGACCCGGGGAAAACAGTATCAATATGGATCTTGACCTTGATGGCTTCAGTATTTCTTTTTTGGAGACGTTTATTGGAAATGTCTTGCAGGATCTGGATGCAAATGCTTCGGGAAATCTTTCCCTGGCCGGGAAACTGGATAAACCGTTTCTTATCGGAGAAGTAAATATTGATCGTGGCAAGTTTGATGTCGATCTTTTACGAACCAGCTATGAGGTCAGGGATTCGGTCTTGTTTTTTCCCAATGAGATCCGCTTTAAAGACCTCACGGTAACCGATCGACACGGGGAAGAAGGTGAATTTTCCGGCTCCATTTATCACCAAGGGTTTCGGGGTATGATCTATAATCTGGCACTGGATGTCAACAATATGCTGGTGCTTGATACCCGGGCCGAAGACAGCCCCTATTATTACGGGACAGTGTATGGCAGGGGCAATATGCATGTTTCCGGAAATTCGGATAATCTTGAATTGGACATAACCGGTGAAACCCTCGGAAACACCCGCTTTTTCATCCCTATGGGCGATACAGAGGAAGCCGTCCAGAGTAATTTTATAAGGTTTCTGTCAGACAGGAACAATTCCGTAAGTGATGTTCCGGTTGAGGAGGAAGATCGCGAATACCAGGTTGATATGTCGGGTACGGAGTTGAATATGGAGATTGATGTTACTCCACAAGCCCGGATCCAGATCATATTTGATTCTACTATAGGTGATTTGCTGAGCGCTGTAGGAGAGGGCAATATTCAAATACAAATTGACCGGCAGGGGAATGTTAATTTCTTTGGCGATTATGTTATCGATGAAGGGGAATATCTCTTCTCTCTTCAGAATCTGGTTAATAAAAAATTTGCCATCAATCAGGGAGGCACGGTAACATGGCAGGGCAATCCTGATGATGCCCGCATTGACCTGACAGCCGTTTACAAGCTTAAAGCTTCTTTGTCTGATCTGGTCGGCCCGATGGCTGATGCAAGTACTTCGAGTGATGAGAATGACACGCAACGCCGAATCCCCATCCATTGTAACCTCATGTTGGAAGGCCCTCTGGAAGAGCCTGGTGTTAAATTCGGGATAGAAGCGCCTACTTTGAGTGAAAGCCGGGAAAGTTATATGCTTGATTTTATTTCTTCAGAGGATGAAATGAATCGACAGGTTCTGTCTCTGCTGGTGCTTAATCGTTTCTATACGCCCGATTACCGCCGTATGGAGAGTGATCCGGGCATGCAGACCAACAATGCTGCTCTGGTCACCACTACCGAAATGCTTTCGAACCAGTTGAGCCGTTGGTTATCGACCATAAGCAGTGATGTGGACGTCGGTGTGAGCTACAGACCCGAAGACAATATCTCCAGTGAAGAGGTTGAGGTGGCTTTGTCGACCCAGATGTTCAACAACAGAGTAACCATCAACGGAAATGTGGGATATGGAAAATATCAGACCAATACCAGTAAAATGGTCGGTGATTTTGATATGGATGTGATGCTGAACCGCAGTGGTACCATCCGGGCCAAAGCTTATACTCATTCCAATGATGATGTGATCTACGAAACATCACCTACCACCCAGGGCATTGGTGTGACTTTCAAAGAGGAATTCAACAACTTTAAAGACGTACTCCGGAAGTACTGGAATGTCATCACCGGCAAAAGCAGTGAAGAGTCATCTCCAAACAATTAGTCTTTATCTGATATTTCTGTAATGGCTAATTGGTTATTGTTCATTGCTCATTGCCCTTCCCCGCGGCTTCCTGATCTAGCAGCCACATCGTTTTTTCAGGTGCAACGAGGGCCGCAGGATTTTTTTCAAACCCATCTCTTTGGTTGATGATCTCATTCACTTTTGCGGCTTTTTTCTCTCCTGTGACAAGGAACAGAATGTTTTCGGCATTGTTGATGACTCTCCCGGTCAGCGTGATGCGTTTTTGTCCCGATCCGGGATGTGTGGCGATTTCGCACCATTTATCCGAGTGCCACAAAGAGATCTGCGGGGGGAATATGGAGGCGGTATGACCGTCGTCTCCCATCCCCAGCATGATGACATCAAATACCGGCAAATTGTTTTTCCGGGGCAGCTCGCGTTGTAAAACAGCCTGGTAATCCTCAAGTGCCTCTTCCGGAGAGAGTTCGCCCCTGATCCGGAAAATGTTTTCAGGATCGATGGGCAGATGGTTGAATAGATGACGACGGGCCATGTTATAGTTGCTTTCTTCATGGTCCGGAGGAACGCATCTCTCGTCACCCCAAAAGAAACGCATCCGATTCCAGTTCAGGTTATTGCGGTATTCCTGGGTCAATGTGTCAAAAATGGCCTCGGGAGTGCTTCCGCCTGCCAGCGCAATATAGAGAGGCCCCTCCTTCTGGTTTTGCAACTCCATCAGGGAATCACCAAAAAAACGGGTCAGTTGTTCTTTGGAGTAAAAAATTTTTGTTTCCATCTTTATACAGTTATCAGTTATCATAAAACCCTCTCCCGCCAGAGACTTAGGTCGACAAAGCCCCCAGCCTCCAGAGACAGATTCTTCGCACGGCTCAGAATGACTTTTAGCAATCTAGCAACCAGCAACCAGCAACCAGCAACCAGCCACAGATTCTTCGC
>JAWOCV010000272.1:0-23632 GCA_046483585.1 Marinilabilia sp. | reverse complement strand
GTATACGGTAGATACCCGGGGATATCTTTGCCCACAGCCGCTCATAATGGCCCGCAATGCAATGAAAGAGATTGCAGAAGGGGAAGAGTTACGGATTTTGTCCGACAACGAAACATCCGTCCACAATCTGATTCAGTTTTTATCCGATCTGGGGGCTGCTCCCAAAGCTGAACAGCAAGAAGGCGGGGAATATTATATTGAGGCAGTTCGCCCCACTGATTCTGATACAAATATTGGCAGTGATCCCAAAGCTTATTGTTCGGTGCCTGAAACACCATCATCTAAACCCTATGTGGTCGTTGCCCGCAGTAATAAAATGGGCGAAGGCGATAATGATCTGGGAGATTTGCTTATTCGTGGCTATCTTAATGCGTTGACAGGGATTGAAGATCTTCCGGCGCATTTCATCATGTACAACAGTGGTGTCAAACTTACTCTGAAGGGTACTGATACGGCCGGGGCCCTGGGTGAATTGGAAGACAGAGGTGTCAGTATCATTGTTTGCGGTACCTGTACCGATTATTATCAGATAAAAGGAGAGGTTGGGGTCGGCCGCATCAGCAATATGCACCATATTGCCGGAATACTTGCAGGGGCTGGCCATGTGATCTATTTGTAGTTGCCTATGTCATCATTTTCTTCCACTTATTTCGACAATGCCAGCACCAGCTGGCCAAAACCAACGGAAGTGAGCGAAGCCATGACCCGGTTTCTGCAAGAAGCAGGAGGGACCTATGGGCGGGCGGCTTATAAAAGGGTTTATGAAACTTCCATGATGGTCGAAACCTGCCGGAATGAGCTGGCCTCCCTGATGGGGATTTCCGATGCGGGGAATATCGCTTTTACGGCTAATGCTACTCAGGGATTGAATACGATTCTTTTCGGACTTTCCCTGCACGATTGCGAAGTGCTGGTGTCTCCTCTTGAGCACAATGCCGTCATGCGCCCCCTGGAACAGTTGCGGACTTCCCGTAATGTTAGATGGAAAGTTTTACCGGCGATGCCAGACGGAAAAATCCGTCCTGAAAAGATCCGGGGCCTAATTAATGAAAAAACCGCCCTGGTTTTGATCAATCATCAAAGCAATGTGAATGGTGTCATCCAGCCCATTGAAAAGATTAGACAGCATATCGGCTCGCTTCCCCTGGTCATGGATGTTAGCCAGTCTCTTGGAAACATTCCTGTCACCCCTGAAGAATGGGGTGCCGATTTTGTGGCTTTTACAGGGCACAAAGGGTTGTTGGGTCCAACAGGCACAGGCGGCTTTTTTGCCCGTCAAACCGGGTTGTTGGCTCCCTTGTGGGTTGGTGGTACGGGCAGTCGTTCCGAAAGTTTAGAGATGCCACTGTTTTCACCGGATAAGTTTGAAGCCGGCACCCACAATACCGTTGGACTGTCGGGACTGCTGGCAGCTTTACAGCACCGGCCGCGCCAACTCTGGGAAGGACAACACCTGAACGGATTGATCGAACGGTTACAGAACATAAGTGGGCTAAGCGTCCTCACCGCAGACCAGCCTTGTGACCGGGGAGGCCTTTTTTCTTTGGTGCACCAGACCCTGAAACCGTCTGATATGGCTCAACGTTTGTACCATCAATACAAGATAGAGGTAAGGTCGGGCCTTCATTGTGCACCTTTGGCCCATAAATTTTTTGAGACTTTTCCCACAGGAACTGTACGTTTTTCCCTTTCTCCGTTTCATACCGGGGAGGATTTGGAAAAATTGGGAGACATTATTGAGGAGATCTTAACCGAATAAACGAAACGATATGTCAGACCGGCCATTGATGCTTTTCCGAAATGTTCATCTGGTAATGAAAGCCGACCGGCTTTTTCGCGATGAAAACATTTTTTGCCGTGTGGTTCCGGTGCCTGAGGTTATTTCTTCGGAATGTGGCATGTGTTTGGTCATTGATCGTGAAAATGTAGATTTGTGCTGCCGGTTACTGGAAGAGTATCAAATACCCTTTGAAATGCATAATTCATGAATGAATCAAAAACAGACCTGCTCAATACGGTTGAATACGGAGGATGTTCTGCCAAGCTACCGCCTGGTGAATTGGCGGGCATTCTGGCGAAACTGCCCCAGATCCAACATCCCGATATCATGGTTGACATCGACACCCATGACGATGCGGGTGTATACAGGCTAAATGAAAATACGGCACTGATATTTACAACGGATTTTTTCCCGCCTGTTTGTTCTGATCCTTTTGAGTTTGGAGAGATTGCTGCTGCTAATGCCCTGAGTGATGTTTATGCCATGGGGGGAGTCCCTTTGATGGCGCTTAATCTGCTGATGTTTTCTTCGGCCCGGATGCCACTGGAAGTTTTTGAGCAGATTTTACAGGGAGGCCACAGTAAAATTAAAGAGGCCGGAGCTCTGGTAATGGGCGGGCATACCATAGAAGATCATCCGCCCAAGTATGGGCTGGCTGTTGTCGGAACCGTTCATCCCGATAATTTGATCACCAATGCTGCTGCCCGGCCCGGCGACTTTCTGGTGCTCTCAAAGCCCTTAGGAACCGGGATATTGGTGGCAGCAGAACGTTTAAAGATGGTTCGTGGCCATGCTTACCGGCAGGCTCTTGAACAGATGAAACTTTTGAACAAACGTGGCTGTGAAGTGATGGCAAAATATGGTATCACATGCGCAACCGATGTTACCGGTTTTGGATTGCTGGGGCATGCTCTTAAAATGGCGGAGGCCAGCCATGTGAGTCTGGCCATTCAGAGTCGTCATCTCCCCCTTATGGAACAGGCCGGGGAACTTGCCCGTGAGGGCTGTATCCCCGGGGCATCATTCCGGAATCTTGACTTTGTGCAATCGTCGTTACATGTGGCACGGAAAGTGGAAACCCATTTGAAAATGCTGGCTGCAGATGCCCAGACTTCCGGGGGGCTGCTGATGTGTGTGCCCCCGGAAAAACTGGAAGATGTTTTGGCCGAACTGAAAGCCAGCGGAGAACATGATCAGGCCTGTGTGATCGGGGAGGTTTTACCTCACACGAGGAAGTCAATTTATCTGGAGTAAAAGATTGTTTGCTTATTTTTTGTTAATTTGCACAGGTAGAACCGGTGGTTTACGGGTGAACTTAATGAAAAAATGACATAATAATAGATCGTTAGATTTTTAGATATAAGATGATTCATATATTTTTGATAACCTGTGCTTTAACACAGATAATCTTGTAATCTTAAACGATTGATAACAAACACTTACAAGGTGTTAACGGACTATTAATTTAAGATATATAGGACCTAATTCAATGCAAAAAGAAGAAGTACAAACCCTTTTAGAAGCTGAAGCCCGTGCCGTTTCAGAAATCCCGGTGACCGATGAGTTCGGTAAAGCCGTTGATTTGTTGTATGAGTGTGTTCATCAGAGGAATGGAAAACTTATTACCAGCGGAATGGGAAAAGCCGGGCAGATAGCCGTTAATATGGCTACGACATTCAGCAGTACGGGCACGCCTGCGGTGTTTCTTCATCCCAGCGAGGCTCAGCATGGTGACCTGGGCGTATTGCAGGAAAATGATGTGATGTTGCTGATCTCTAATTCCGGCAAGACACGTGAAATTCTTGAACTGATCGATCTTGCGCGGGGCCTCCGCCCGAATATCCCTTTTATTGTGATAACGGGGAATAAGGAATCGTTGCTTGCCGAAGCGGCCTCAGCCTGTCTGTTTACAGGGAATCCCCCCGAGGTTTGTGCTTTGGGATTAACACCCACAACGTCAACCACCACCATGACTGTTATAGGTGACGTGCTGGTGGTTTTGTTGATGAAACGTATCGGGTTTTCGAATCATGATTATGCACTAAGACACCATGGCGGTTATCTGGGCGATAAATCGCGACAAGCCGCTGTTCTCGATAAAAACAAGTAATTTTTATGCAACAGAGAGACTGGAAAAAGTTACAGAACGGCTCGGACATACGTGGCGTGGCTATGGAAGGTGTCCGTGGCGAGGAAGTCAACTTTGGAGCGGACGTGGTTGAAGAATTGGGACGGGCTTTCGTGGTTTGGTTACAGACACACTATTCAGGAAAAGAAAAGCTTCGTGTCTCTGTGGGACATGATCCGCGCCTTTCAGGGCCTGCTTTGAACAAATCACTGTGCAAGGGATTGACCGAAGCCGGGGCTGACGTCATTGATTTTGGACTGGCCTCCACTCCGGCGATGTTCATGTCAACCCAAATTGGAGAAGATCCTGTGGATGGAGCCCTGATATTGACAGGGAGTCATTTGCCATTTAACCGTAACGGTCTGAAATTTTTTACGTCCGAAGGTGGTCTTGATAAGGAAGACATTACCGCCATTCTGAATATTGCCGAAATTGGGACCATCTCGGGAAGGCGTGAAGGTTCGGTTTCCATGCAGGATTTTATGAATACCTATGCAAATTACCTTGCCGATGTTGTTCGAAAGGGTGTGGAGCAGGCAAGGAATCCTGAGGTTCCCCTTGATGGATTAAAGATAGTGGTGGATGCCGGTAACGGATCGGGTGGTTTTTTTGCATCGGATGTTTTGGCACCCCTGGGAGCTGATGTTTCGGAGTCGCAGTTTCTTGAACCCGACGGGAACTTTCCTAACCATGCCCCCAATCCCGAAGACACCACAGCTATGGTTTCGGTTTCAAATAAGGTGAAAGAGGCTGGCGCGGATTTGGGGATCATTTTTGATACCGACGTGGACCGGTTTGCCCTGGTCGACCATACCGGCCGGCCCATAAACCGTAATTCGCTCATAGCTCTGGTTTCGGCAGTGATCCTGGATGAGCATCCCGGAAGCACGATCGTCACAGATTCCATCACTTCCGATGGCCTTTCGTGGTTTATTAACGACCATTTGGGAGGTAAGCATCATCGTTACCAGAGGGGATACAAAAATGTGATCAATGAAGCTGTAAGACTCAATGCTTTTGGAGAGGAATGCTGGCTGGCCATTGAAACATCCGGTCATGCGGCTCTTAGAGAAAATTATTTCCTCGATGACGGGGCTTACCTGGTCACAAAACTGATGATATCCCTGGCCAATATGCGGGCCAGTGGGAAAATGCTCACCGACCTGATAAAGGATCTTCCCCATCCCGTTGATAGCAGTGAAATCCGTCTGAAAGTCAATGCCCGGGATTTTATCCAGACAGGATCAGATATTATTACTGAAGTGGGCATTATGGCCGGGAACAAAAGCAACTGGGATCTTCTTCCCGAAAATTATGAAGGGGTACGTGTGAAATGCTCCGGTCCCGGGCAGGACGGATGGTTTCTGCTGCGATTGTCGCTTCACGACCCTGTTTTGCCACTCAATATAGAATCGAATCAGCCGGGAGGCGTACAGAAAATCGCTGAAGAACTTTTTCATTTCTTTAGCCGTTTTGATGCTCTCGACTTGTCTGCATTTAAACGTTTTGGATTATGAGAATATTAAAAGATCATGCCCTTGGTATGGTGGTGGATGTACAGGAAAAGCTTTTTCCACACATTTATGACCATGAACAGATAGCCCGCAACATCGGGATTTTGATAGAAGGACTTCAGGCGCTTAATGTGCCGGTGGTGGTTACCGAACAGTATAAAAAGGGGCTGGGAGGGACCATCCCTTCCCTGGCCAGGCTGGTGGAAAAATATCCACATGGTGAAAAAAATGCTTTCAGTTGTTGTGATGACCCGGCCATCATGGAAAGCATTGAACTCTCTTCCCGCCGGGACATCATACTGGCAGGTATAGAATCCCATATTTGTCTGTTGCAGACGGCCATTGATCTGAAAGAGAGAGGATACCGACCCGTTGTGATCGGCAATTGTGTGGGATCCCGTAAACCTGAAGATACCGAAATTGCTTTGACACGGCTGAAGCAGGAAAATGTGCTCATAAGTAGTTACGAATCCATTCTGTTTGAATTGTGTCGTTTCTCCGGGACGGAGCAATTCAAAGTCATTTCAAAACTTGTGAAATAGGTACACAAGATGTTATGAAAAGGATTTTTGGATTAGGGGAAACCGTGTTGGATGTTATTTTTAAAGACCGTCAGCCTGTGGCTTCCCGTCCCGGAGGTTCGGCGTTTAACGCCTTAATATCTTTGGCGCGGGCTGGTCATGATGTTCATATGATCAGTGAAATAGGAGAGGATCAGGTGGGCCAAAATATTGTGCGTTTTCTGGAAGACAATGGCGTGGATACCAATTGGTTGTATCGTTTCGATACCGGAAAAACACCTGTTGCTCTGGCCTTTCTTGATGAGGATAACAATGCTTCTTATCAGGTCTATAAAGATTTCCCTGAAACACGTTTTTTGATTGAATATCCTGATTTCAGGAAAGGGGATGTGCTTCTTTTCGGGTCTTTCTTTGCGGTGAACCCTGTTTTGCGCTCCCGTGTGACGCCCTTACTGCAAAAAGCCCGGGAGCAGGGAGCCTATCTTATCTATGACCCGAATTTTCGGAAACATCATTCCGCCGGTATGGAGCAATACCGTCCCATTATTGAAGAGAATTTTGGTTTGGCTCATCTGGTGCGCGGGAGTGATGAGGACTTTCAAACCATCTATCCGGGTATGGTAATGGAAGGAGTGATCGAAAAAGTTTCCGCTTTCGGGCCGGGTGTGATGATTACTGCCAATGCCGGGGGCGTGGATTGTCTTGTCTCCCGGCACCATTTTCATGTCGAAGCCAGGGATATTTCACCGGTAAGTACCATAGGGGCCGGCGACAACTTTAACGCGGGCCTCATTCATGGCATGAGCCTCATCTCGCATCTGAACGGAACGCCGGAATCCTGGAAAGAGATCGTCTCGTATGCCATCGATTTTTCTACGGAAGTTTGCCTGTCGTTTGACAACTATATCTCAGAAGCATTTGCTTCATCGCTCTCGGCCCGGCATGAATAATGTATGGATCTCTTCAGTACTTTCAACCACTTTCGCGGCCCCGGCTTCCGTTAATATTTCGTTCTTTAGAGGGCCGGTATTGATGGCAATGGTGAATATGCCCGCTTTGACAGCCGATTCGATCCCCAAAGGAGAATTTTCGATCACTAAAGCCTCTTCTGCTGTACAACCTGCTTTTTCTAACCCGATAAGATAGGGCTCGGGATGAGGTTTCCCGATTTTCACATCCCATCCGGAAACCACTTCTTCAGGTGCTACGCCAAAATCTTTGTTGAGACGGTCAAGCAATGTCTGCTGACGTGATCCTGTGACCACAATAATCTTCAGGTCGCTTTGCCTTAATTTTGCCATTAATTCCTGCATCCCGGGAATGATATGGGCCTGAGGGACGTGTGCCATTCGGGCGGTCTTCTCCCGGTAAATCCCTTCAATCTCTTCCTTTTTGGCTTCCCGGTTTGCCAATTCCCGAACGGCTTTTTTTATGGTTGCGTCTCCGGTTCGCCCCTCATTGAGATAAGCTTCTTCAGGAGGGAATTCGATGTTGTATTGTTTGAAGGCGTCTGTCCAGGTGTCGGCATGGTGTTTCATGCTGTTGTAAAGGACACCGTCCATATCAAAGAGGACAGCTTTAATCTCTTTTGGTTTGCGATTAATCATGACTGATATTTTGTGGGATCAAAATTAGTAAAAGAGATGAGTAATTGGAATTTTCCTGTGATGGTTATCGGTCAACGGATCTCATTTGAGGGATTGCTTTTGTTGGAAACCCCTGAATGCTTCAGGTAGTATCGGAAAAAATTGATAATTTAGCACGGTGAGTGGTGCAACCTCAAATGATATAGATGAATGCTGTTCCCGGATGTTTCTGTAGAACCCGAAATTAAAGATGTTTTCCCGGCTTTGAAGATTGGAGTCCTCGTGTCCCCGGTTCATCCAGGTACGACATCTCCGGAGCTTCAGGCATTAATGGACAGCATTTTGAATGAGGTTGCGGAAAGTCTTGATGCCGAATTCATACGAAATATACCTGCCGTCAGGTCAGCTAAAGAAGCCTATAAAATCCTCGGCAAAGATCCTAACCGTTATCGTCCGGCAGCTGAATCACTGTTGCGGCGTGTGAGCAAACGGAAGGGGTTATACCATGTAAATTCGGTTGTGGATTGCCTGAATCTGGTTTCGGTGAAGACAGGTTTTTCCATTTGTGGATATGATCTTGATAAGATCGAGGGAGATATTCTTTTAGGTCAGGGGAGAGCCGGGGAATTTTATGAAGGCATCGGACGGGGATCGCTCAACATTGAAAATTTACCGGTTTTTCGTGATTCCCGTGGGGCTTTTGGTAATCCTACAAGCGATTCCATCCGTACTGGTATTGACCAGTATACCAACAGGGTTTTGATGCTGCTGCCCGCTTTTGACGGTAATTCGGAAGGTCTCAGAGAAGCTCTTGAGTTGCTGGCAGATTACTTGAAAAGGTTTGCCGGAACCGATCAAACCAAAACAGAAATAATTCGGAATCCATGATAGAAATTTGTGCTCTTGCTTCAGGTAGTAACGGAAATTGTTATTACATCGGCAACAATCGTGATGCCGTTCTTGTGGATGCCGGCATCAGTCGCCGGCAGGTATTGCAGAGAATGAAAGAACGCGGGTTGGACCCCTCGAAGATAAGAGCGGTGTTTATATCCCACGAACATGCCGATCATTTCCGGGGCATAAGGGTGTTGAGCAAGCACCTGGACATTCCGGTCTTTATGACACGTCCTGCTTATGAGAAAAGTTGGGGGCCCAACCGTCCGGCTAAGATCTCTTTTTTTGATCCCGGTGATATTTTGAAGGTGGGGGGATTCAATATTTATACTTTTTTAAAGCAGCATGATGCTGCTCAGCCCTGTAGTTTCAGAATTGAACATGATGAACTGAATGTGGGAATAATGACAGATATCGGTGAGCCATGCCAAAATGTTCAGCATCATTTTTCCACGTGCCAGGCTTTATTTCTCGAATCCAATTATGATGAAGACATGTTGTGGAACGGAGCTTATCCCCTGTATCTTAAAAACAGGGTGGCATCGGCATTTGGGCATCTTTCTAATAAACAGGCTTGTGAGTTATTGACTTCATACGGGGGTGACGATTTGCAGGTGGTATTTTTATCCCATTTATCGGAAGATAACAACCGGCCTGAAATAGCCATGGAGGCCTTTCAGGGAGTAAAAAACAAATATCAGGTTAAATTGACCAACCGTTATGCCCCTGCTGAGTTGTTTAGGTTGGAAAAAAAGAAGATTGTTTTCTAATTTTTGTCGAAGATGGATTATAAAGATGTTTTAATTAAGATCAGACGTATTGTCCGTTCGATAAACCTGGAGTCAAAGAAGGTGCAAAAGGATTTTGGGGTTAGTATTCCTCAAATTCTTTGTCTTGAGTATCTGAAGGCATCACCGGGTTATCAGGCCACACAACGGGCCATACGTGATCACCTGAATCTGAATTCCAGTACAGTGACCGGCATTATCAGCCGGCTCGAGAGAAAAGGTTATCTGGCCCGCCTCCCAAAATCGGGCGATAAAAGAGTTATGCATGTCACGCTGACTTCAGCCGGGGATGCACTTTTGAAACGTACACCTGATTTGCTTCAGCAACGACTGAAAGAAAAATTAAAAGGACTCTCTTCCGAAGAATTGATCAGAGTGGGAAGTGCTCTGGATCTGCTCATCGAGATGCTCGAGATCGAACCGTCTGCTGTGGATGAAATGCCACTGATCAGCGGTGATCTGGAGGGGGAAGGTGGTGATCAGTAATCCAGTATTAGATTGCTGAACTTTTCCGGCTCTTTTGCACGACAAACAGCACCACCAAAGACATTAGAACGCCCGGGACCACCGGATCCAATTCAAAAGGCAATTCTATTCGCGAGAAGTGAAAAAATCCAAATACCACAGTACCCGCAATTATGGATAGAAGGCCGGCCGCCGGCTTGGGCTTTTTGAAGAAAATAAAGCCTGTTACGGGAGCCAGGAGACCACTTACCATGAAGGAGTAGGAAAGAAGCATCAGATCCAGAACACTGGGCATATACAATGCAAGGGACAAAGCGAGGGCTCCCAGAACAAATGTCATGATCTGGGAGACTTTCAGTGTATTACCCGATTTTTTAACTTTGAATATATCCCGGACGAAATTTCCCGATGAGGCCATAAGACAACTGTCGGCTGTCGACAGAATGGCCGAAAAGTAAGCTGCCAGGATCACGCCCAAAGCTCCTGTGGGGAGGATGTATTTCAGCATCATGGGCATGGCGGTCTCCTGATCTATACCGGCTGCATCGGCGGCTGGGATCACTCCCTGGTCGATAGAGACTTTGGCCATGAGGCCTAGAAAAACCCCGAGAAAAGCCATTACAGGGTATTCGAAAAGACCTGCCAGAAACCAGGCTTTTTGTGCCTCCTTGCGGGAGGAGGCTGCGTATATTCTTTGATAAAGCGTCATGCCAATGAACCAGATCGGAATGATTGAAAAGGCCCAGTTGACCACTACTGACCATTTTACGTTGGTTAGCTGCAGCATTTTGCTGTCTACCGTCTCCCGGATAACATCCAAACCTCCAACACTGTGAAGGGCGAAAGGAATGCCTACGAATGTCAGTCCGGACAGCAATATGGTCCATTGTACGGTGTCGGTGTAGATCACTGCTTTAATTCCGCCCAGAGCAGTATAAACAATGGCGATGACCCCCATTATAAGAGCCGCGTTGTCGACGTTCAGGCCATCAATGGTGCCGGCGGTTAGTTTGGCACCCGCCAGGATCTGACTGCTGGTAAATCCCAGATAGCCGATGGCACTGATGATGCCCGCCCAGAATGCTACGTGCCGTCCGTAATGGTGGCTCAGCATCTCAGGGAATGTTTGGAATTTGCTGGTGAAGGCTATCTTATATACACGTGGAATGAGCACGACAGCTGTTAGCCACGCTCCGATAAGACCCGTGAACAATATCCATGACCCGGACAGCCCCATGGCAAATCCCAGTCCACCAAGTCCGATGGAAAAACCACCGCCCACATCGGTAGCCACTACAGAAAGCCCCAGATGCCACCGGGTCATTTTTCTGCCGCCTACATAATAATCTTCAGAACTCTGATTTTTTCGGTGAAACCAAAGCCCTACCATTAACATGACCCCGATGTAGACAAAAATAATGATAAAGTCGACAATATGCATGGGAACAGAAGGTGGTTATTGTTTCACACTGTTTTGTACCAGACATTCATACTCTCTATTTTTCCGGATATCTGGGTGTTATTGATCAAAGTGCCGGTGTAACGATAATGGTTGTTCATGAATGTTTTGTTCATGGACGGCGATTTTAATCTGGCAATGGTATAAAATGATCTGAAACCCTGACCTTTCAGGTAATCTTCCATCGCCCTGAGCAGATGAATGGCAATTTTTTTCCCTCGCTGTGAAGGTAAAACTGCAAAATCGGTCATCTCGGCATTTTTTAGATGATCGTCGCATTCGGCAGAGCTGATCCCGACGAGTTTTCCCTCCTGAAAAACGCCGAAGTAACGGGTCTCTTCTTTCATCTCTTTTTTCAGAAAACCGGCATCGAAGATGGGGAAGGGGTAGCTGTCAAACACCTCTTCGAAAACACCTGTCATTTCTTCGGCATCTTCAGATGTGAGCAGTCGCAGCATATGGGAATTGTCCAGCTCAGGCAGGTCCTGGTTTACTCCTGATAGAAGCAATTCCTGAAAGGCATACATCTCTTCCAGATTTGGATGCCTCCTTTCTGCATCAAAGTATTTGACAAGGAAAAGGGCATCTTCTGCTCCGTTGAAAAAACCTGGTACCATGGCTTCGGCTTCATAGCCGGCCATGCGAAACCCCGGGGCAAAGCGGGAAGAAACTTTGGCGAAGATTTTGGTGTAACCATTTCTTTGCGCCAAATCTTCCATCTTTTCTATAATTTCCGGAAAATCTGAAGGCCAGAGATGCATCAGATAGATGCGGTTACTCTCGCTGCCGTGTTGTATGGTCGATTTTCCAAGGATCTCACTCCTGTCCATTCTCGTCTCTTCTTTGAAAACGTTCGTTGTCCGACGGTACCAGTGAAATGGCTTCGTCGTAGTCCGAAAGCAACTTCTCAATACCAATGGCATTTTCTTCGTATCCTTCTCTCAGGTCCAACTCGAGGTTGCATTCATCACAATTTCTGTCGCAGGTGGTCTGATGATAATTATCGGGTTCTTTATATGATGTGATAACACCCTCGTAATTACGGAGGATGACCCGGTTGGTTGACCAGGAGATAATATAGTTGGGCATTACCGGGATCTTTCCGCCACCACCGGGTGCATCCACGACATACGTCGGAACGGCAAAGCCACTGGTATGGCCGATCAGGCTTTCGATGATCTCTATTCCTTTCCCGACGGGAGTCCGGAAATGCGACAGTCCTTCCGAGAGGTCGCACTGATAAAGGTAGTAGGGACGTACACGGTTGGCTACCAGCTTGTGAACCAGGTCTTTCATAATACGGGGGCAGTCGTTGACATCCGCCAGGAGAACCGACTGATTGCCCAATGGGAAGCCCGCATCGGCAAGCTTTCGTAATGCTTGTTTTGAGGAAGAGGTGATCTCACGCGGATGATTGAAATGGGTGTTGATCCATACTGGATGGTGCTTCTTCAGTATGTTCACCAACTCATCGGTTATCCGGTAAGGAAGTACCACAGGGGTACGGGTACCAATCCGAATGACCTGTACGTGATCAATCTTTCTCAGTTCGGTGAGTATCCAGTCGAGGTAATCGTCTGACAGCAGGAAAGGATCCCCTCCTGAAAGCAAAACATCCCTTACCTGGGGGGTTTTGCGGATATATTCAAGACCGAGTTCGACTTGCGTTTTGCCGGGAACGAAATCCTTATCGCCGACTTTTCGTTTACGGGTGCAATGACGGCAATACATGGCACAAACGTTACTTACGTGAAAAAGTACCCGGTCGGGATAACGATGTGTGATGCCTGGTGCCGGACTGTCGGTGTCTTCAGAAAGAGGGTCACCCATTTCGTGCTGGGTTACCTGAAGTTCACGGTTGTCCAGAAATGATTGTTTGTAGATGGGATCGTCCCTGAAATTCTCTTTTTTAATGAGGGAAAGGTAATAAGGTGTAATGGAAAGCGGGAATTTTCCCTTGGTTTCTTCAAGTTGTTTTTTTTCGTCCTCCGGGAATTTGATTCCGGTCAATTCTTCAAATTTATCGATCGTCTTGATCGAATGCTTCAAATGCCACTTCCAATCGCGCCAGTTTGACAACTCGGAAGACGAATCAATTTTGTTTGCAATCTTTTGTTGATTTGCTGTGAAAATTGCCATAATATTCTGTTTGGTGAATAATCGGGTTTGTTTTGATCAGGGTTGTTTTATTGATGTAAATGAAGGTTTGCGTAATTTACATATGGTGAGAGAAAAATAGTTTCTGCGCCACAAAATTAGTCAAAAAAATTGAAATATGAAATTCAGAGAATGGAACCCCGGGGATATAATGAATTTAAAAATATTGTAAAAACCAATTAAACAATGAGTTAAGCACGGCTGATGTGCATCGGTAAGCTGAGGTTTCATTTGATAGTGGCTTCTGAATATTGTAAATTTGTCGCGCACGAACAATTTGGTTTTAAAAAATTAAAAACATAAGTTTTACTTCTTTTTTGGGATAGAGTCTGAATTCGCGTTCGAATGACATAAAAGAGAGTCATAACTTTGATGATACGGAGAACGACACAAAAATCATTTGGATGGGTTTATGGTATCAAACTGATTTTATAAATTTACATTTTAATTATATATATGCCAAATCAAAAATAGCAGAAGATTAATGAACATTCTAAAAAGCAAAGACTTTAGGAAAGGAGACCTGAAAGCTGTTGAGTCCAGGATCATGAAGTATGTAAAAAAGCACCAGCCGGTGTATATGGGAGAAATCATCAAAGATATGCGTATGTCGCAACATGGTGGCAGGAAACGCATAATGGGACTTTTGCGTGAAGGCCGGTTGAAATATATGAAAGGCAGCGGAAAGATTGTAAAATGATCCCGATGTAGGAATTAATCCTGAAATTTTACGGCCTTTTGCAACAACGATCTTTCACTGCAGCATAGTCCGGGTGATAAAACTTAATTGGAAATTTCTTTCTTTGTAAGAAAAATCTTTCACTATGGTAATTGATACTTTTGAAAATGCAGCACGCTATTATATGCTGCATCCGGCGCTTGAAATGGTCCTCGATCATTTGGAAAGTGCTGATCCGGCTGATTTTAAGGAGGGTCGGACCAATTTAAGCGGAGAAGATGTGTTTGTAAATGCAATGGAGCAGTTTACTAAATCTGAAGAAGAGGCTGTTTGGGAATCGCACGAAAAGCACATTGATATTCATTTCCTTCTGGAAGGTCACGAGATCATCAAATATGCAGAAGAGTATAAAATGCAGGTGGAAGTGCCTTACAATGAGGAAAAAGATTGCACCTTATTTTTAGGTGATAAGGGGTTTGATGTCAATAAACCTGAAGGTGGGTTTGTGATTTTTTTCCCGGATGAGATCCACAAAGCAATGGTGACTTATGGTATTCCGGCAAAAGTGAAAAAATTGGTTGGAAAGATCAGGGTAGATTGATTTTGGGTGTGAAAAACCCACACCCAAAAATCACAAAGACACCGCAAGCGGTGTCCCGGATGTTATCTGTTACGATTGCCACCAAAATTGCGGTCACGGCCTTCACCTTTCGGACGCGCTTTTTTGACAACGATCGGGCTGTTGTCGAAGAGACATTCGTTCAGGTCTTTGATGGCCTTTTGTGCCGAGTCATCTTCTTTCATTTCAACAAAACCAAAACGTTTTGATGAACCGGTCTCCCTGTCCATAATTACTTTGGCTGATACTACTTCGCCATACTCGGCGAACAAGTCGTTTAAGTCGTCGCTGGTAGTAGCGGCGCTCAACTTTGCTACGAAAAGATTCATAAAATAAAACGTGTAAAAAAATAATAAAATAAAACGGAATAGAAGTGTTGCAAGGCAATTCGTGGATTGAGAACTGTGGAATGACTATCTGACAAAACTCGTACCACTCAACTTAGATTGAAAAAGAAGTGCTATACGTAAACTCTATTTTGAATGCAAAGAAAGGGGTTTTTTTTCTTTTAGAGCCATTCTTATGTGTGAAAAATATATAAATAAATTGGCTTTTTATCAATAGATCGTTAGATTCATAGATATTAGATGCCTGCCTGGCGGTTTATGAAAAATGAGACTTGCTGTACAAACCAAAGTTTGTTTTATATAGCAGGATTGTAATAAGAAAACGGCAGACAGGTAAGATGAATTGTATAACACTGAAAATCTGCATTTTGACACAAAGAACCATTTAAATATAAACAATTGAATCAAAGGCTCTTGAAAAAGTTTAACGGACTATTGTTTTATTGGAAAGCGAATATATGATGGAAATGATTGCTTCTTTTCACTGCGCTGCTTATGAAGCAATCTTTCAACCGGAGATCAATGAAAATAGCCTCAGCAAAGAGATGATAAAATAGAAAGTTTTAGGAGGGGTCTCATGAATTGTAGTGAAAAAATGGTAGTATTGTCCCAGGATTATATTTTTACAGATTAAGTTTATTTCATGGTTCGTAAACTTTTCAAACGTTTAAAAATCAGGCATTCATGTTTTAAAGTTGCATTTTTGAAATGCAGGTTTTCCGTGTTGTACTTTTTATCTTAATTCTAAAAATCTACCGATCTATTGTTTCTCATATGATACCAAAATCTTCTCGTACGGTTCTGGCCGCAGTTGTGACGATGCTTGCTTTAGGCAGTATTTATGCCTGGAGTATTTATGTTCCTCAACTTGTTAAAGAGTATGGTTATTCCACTGGTCAGACCCAGCTTATTTTTGGGATTTTTATTGCCGTATTTACCATCGCAATGGTTTTCGGTCGTTCCTTATTGAGCCGGTTTGGTCCTAAAAAGCTGGCTTTTGTTTCGGCTCTACTTTATGCAGGCGGATATCTGTTTGTTTTTTTTACAGGATTGAATTTTGTCTTTTTACTCGCCGGAATTTCCTTATTGGCGGGAATTGGCACAGGTTTTGGTTATCTGATTTCCATATCGGTTCCCGTCGAATGGTTTCCCAACCGGAAGGGCTTGGTTACCGGCCTTGTATCGGCAGGGTTTGGAGGTGGTGCCATACTTGAATCAATTTTTGCCCAGCATTTGTTTAATCAAGGCATTGCATTACCGGAAGTGTTTCTGATTACAGGTCTCGTGAAGGGGGTTTTGCTGATGGTTTCGGCCTTTTTTATCGAACGTGCCGTTGCAGAGCAAAAGGTCGCTCCCCTCATACCACTTTCCCGTCTGTTACGTGAAGGTCGCTTTTTGAAATTGTTCATTGGCATTTTTACTGGCACTTTTGCTGGTTTGTTGGTGATTGGAAATCTTAAACCCATCGGTGAGCAATTTCCAATAAATGAAACAACCCTGGTTCTTGGCATCACTGTTTTTTCGGTAGCCAACTTTAGTGGACGTCTTTTGTGGGGATGGCTCAATGATTATGTTTCAGGGAAATGGCTTATACCGCTGTCCATATTGATGATGGGGGTTTTTACTTTTCTCGCCGGCGTATTGACACTGACGCCATTCCTTTACCTTTTTGTGGCATTTGCAGTAGGTTTCAGTTTTGGGGCCAACTTTGTGATCTATGCCAAAGAAACGGCTCAGGTATATGGTCTGGGCAACCTGGGAAAAGTTTATCCTTTCGTGTTTCTGGGATATGGGATATCCGGAATTGCCGGACCGTTTACAGGTGGGTTCTTACGCGATTTGTTCGGAAGTTATCAGAATCCGGCGCTTGTGGCCTTTGGTCTTTGTATGGTGGTTTTTATTTGGATGTTGACAGCGGGGCGAATAAAGCGAAAAACTGTCGTTTAGCAGCCTTGTTATGAGCATTGTTCCTGCTTCGGGTCTTCCTCCGGGTGGTTTTTGTCTTTTATTGCCCCGAAAATCCCAAAATCTGGCTATTTTTGCGATCATCATGGAAATTTTTCCATCCTTACAGCTCATTTTTTTTATTTTACATTATGAAGAAAGCGGTCGTTATATTCACAACATTGATGCTGATCTCACAAGTATCAATATCCCAAACAAAAGAATTAGAACTTGAAGATTTTACCCGGGAGGGGACTTTTTCTCCTGAAGCCATCAAGGGTCTTCGTTCCATGAATGACGGAGAGCATTATACCACACTTGAAGATGATGGTACCCGTATAATAAAGTATTCTTATAAAACCGGTGAACAGGTTGATGTGCTTTTTGACATTGATAATATGAAACGAAATCCGGATGAAGTGGAGAAGATTTCGGGGTACCGTTTCAGTCCGGATGAAAGCAAAATACTTGTCTACAATGATGTGGAGCGTCTTTACCGACATTCCTTTCTTGCCCGCTATTACGTTTACAATACCGAATACAGGGAACTGATTCCCCTTGCAGAGGAAGGGAAACAACAGGTCCCGGAATTCTCGCCCAACAGCCAAATGATTGCCTACGTTCGCGATAACAACATTTTCCTGAAAAAACTGCGTTTCGGCACCACCAGTGCGGTGACCGAAGATGGAGAGCAGGACAGGATCATCAACGGCATTCCCGACTGGGTATACGAGGAGGAGTTTGGCTATAACAGAGCCTTTGAGTGGTCTCCCAATAGTGAGGATCTTGCCTATGTTCGTTTTGATGAATCGGATGTGAAACAGTATTCGTTTCCGTTATATAAAGGATCAAACCCCGAAAGGGAAGAATATGCACTTTATCCGGGTACGAAAAAGTATAAATATCCCAAGGCCGGGGAAAAAAACTCTGAGGTTTCTGTTCAGGTATTCAATGTCAGGGACCGAACGACTAAAGAAATGGATATTGGTAATCTGGAAGATGCGTATGTTCCACGGCTGAGATGGAGTAAAGATCCTGACAAACTTGGTATTATAAGACTTAACAGGCGACAGGATGAGCTGAAGCTTTTCGTTGCTAATCCCGCATCGGGCGTGTCGCAAAATCTTCTTACTGTCCGTGAAGATGAGTATGTTGCAGAAAATGTTCTGGACCATATTCAGTTTTTGGATGACGGCCGGCATTTTGTTTACGTGGGTCAGGAAGACGGGTACAACCACATCCATCTTTATTCTATGGCCGGGGTAAAGGTAAGACAGGTTACTTCGGGAGAATGGGATGTGACCAGGTTTTATGGTTTTGATACTGATGATGAGCGATTTTATTTTCAGGCCGCCAAAACATCTCCGTTGCAACGTGAAGTTTATGCCATTGGCATGGAAGGTGAAGAGATGGAGCGACTCACACCCGAAGATGGCATCAATAAAGCTTCCTTCAGTGAGAATTTTGAATACTTTGTGAATACATGGTCATCGGTGGAAAGTGTTCCTCAAGTAGCTGTTTTTGAAGGAGACGGGGGGCGTGTTCGTGTAATGGAAGATAATGAATCCCTGAAGGAACGGGTGGCGGAGTACGAACTCCCGGAAAAGACTTTTTTTAGTTTTGAAACCTCGGAAGACGTAAAGCTGAACGGTTACATGATCCGCCCGCCTGAGTTCGACGAGTCCGGGGAATATCCCGTTCTTATGACACAATATAGCGGCCCCGGATCACAAAAAGTACTTGATCGCTGGCAAATGAACTGGGAATATTTTCTGGCTTCCAGGGGATATATTGTGGTTAGTGTCGACGGACGCGGCACCGGAGGCCGGGGTGAAGAATTCCTGAAATCGACTTATATGCAACTGGGACGTCTCGAATCGGATGATCAGATCGAAGCAGCCAGGTATTTGGGATCACTGGATTACGTTGATCCATCCCGGATAGGCATCTGGGGGTGGAGTTACGGCGGATATATGACCGCCATTAGTATGAGCCGGAGTGATCTGTTTAGCATGGGAATTGCTGTGGCGCCTGTGACCAATTGGAGGTATTATGATACCATATATACCGAACGTTTCATGCGTACCCCTCAGCAAAATCCCCGTGGGTATGACAACAACAGCCCCATAAATATGACGGATGATCTTAGCGGAAGACTTTTTCTTATTCACGGCAGTGCCGATGACAATGTGCATTTTCAAAACACCATGGAGTATGTGAATGAACTGGTCCAGGCTGATAAGCAATTTGATATGTTTGTTTACCCCAATCGTGCTCATGGCATCAGTGGTGGCAATACCAATCACCACCTTTATGATATGATGAGCCGTTACGTGTTTGAAAACCTTTAAGTGGATCCATAAAACGGAAATATGCAACCCCATGCCCGCCGTTTCTTTGATAATCTGATAGCTGTTCATGATAATCAGACGTTTTCTGTCTGGGAAAAGATAAGATTGCTGCGCATTTCCCTCGAGCAAACTTGCAAGTTCCTGAGTCACGATGACGGGATCACCTTTCCCAATTTGTTCGGTCGTCTTGAATATGTGGCCAATAAATTTGAGATAAGCCACCGGCAGAAATCCCGATTGCATGAATTCAGGATCTTTGCCAATAAGGTTATTCAAAATAAGACGCCCCCTTCGGAAGATGACTTTTTTCGGGCCCTGAAAGTACTGGCCGAATCATATGGCCTTTTTTTCGGACAGGAAGTTCCCCGTGAGGTCAAAGAACTTTACGATAATCGTGAAATAACCGAAAGCGGACCGGTAACCTACCATATCAATCCCGCCGGATTTCGCGGGATGCTCCTGAATATTGATTCCGGTAAAAAAGAACTGACGGTCCAGCCTGATATTGGCGGGGAAGCCCCGCCGGTTATCATTCGGTATGATATTGAAGGGATCAACAAGGAGTTGACCGCCTCCATTGAATTGATGCAGCCGGGATGTCAGCTTCAACTTCTTGAGACGCGTCGTGAAGAGGATGGCTCGGTTATTCCCGGGCTTATTGTTCTGGAACCCGATTATCTGCTTGATGTGACTTCCGTTGCCCGCTGTTTTCAAAACATTCGCGGACGCCGGATACAAGCCTTTGAGCTTTTTTTTACCGGTCGTTCCGAAGTACGGCGGCTTACCAAGGCTATTCACAAAGGGAATGTGGCCAACCTCTTTTTTGATGAATTGCTCAACGAGCAACCAGGTGAAGCGAAAGCTTTCCGGCAGGTTTTGATGGATTCATTTCGGGTATTTCCCCTTCCGTACACTTCCCTGAATGATCTGGATAAGACTTATTTCGATCAGTTGGAGGAACAGTTCAACAATTTGCGACGAGTGGTGGATCATGATTTCGAAAAAGGCGATCACCGTCCCATCGATCGCGAGCGCAGCAATCTGGAGGTGTTTCTGATGAGTCCCGAACTCGGTTTACAGGGGCGTATGGATCTGTTTGACGAGACGCCTTCGGAAAATCATCATTATCAATCCAAGATCATTGAGCTGAAATCAGGTAAACTTCCGTTTCCGCAAGATAATCCCGCTATGGTTGCCGAAGATCATTCGGCCCAGGTTCGGATGTACAATATGTTGGCGCAAAGGGTTTTGGGATACCATCCTAAAAAAATATTCAACGCTGTCCTTTATTCTTCTGCAGGCAAGGCGGGAGAGGCTTTGCGTTACGTATCTCATTTTCATGCCTATCAGAGGGAGATTGTTAATCTTCGCAACCAGATTGTTGCCTGGGAATATCGGCTTGCAGCAGACAAAGAGCCCTATCCGTTAAGCGAGTCTTTTGTGAAAGGAATTGATGTCAAAAAGTTTGGGGTAGATCCCGCCGATAAGCGATTTTCCTGGTTTTTTGGTAAATTCTTGGACTACAAGCGATTACTGCTTGAAAAGGCTGCCTTTGTTGAACGGCGGTACTTTTTTTCCTTCTCTTCTTTTATTAGCCGTGAAAAGATTTTGAGCAAAGTTGGAGACGGGGAATATACCAAAGGTTTGTCAGCCCTCTGGAACAAAACGGATCTTCCCGATGAAGATGTTTTTAATGAGTTACGGGATTTGACAATAAAAATTAATAATGGCGATAAAGAAGATGCTGTTATTACTTTATCCCGGCCTGCTGGCAATCATCGGTTTATCAACTTCCGGCGGGGAGATATCTGTGTTCTTTATCCCCATGTTGACGGACGTTCTCTGGCCACACAGCACCGGGTACTCAAATGTTCCATTCAGAATATCAGCAACGAGGAAGTGATGGTTCGCCTGCGTCAGAAACAAAGCTCTCTTGAGTATTTTAACGGTTTTGAGACTTGGGTGCTGGAACACGATTCTCTTGACAATAATTTTGAACAGATGCATTCGGGTCTCTTTGAATTTTTGGAACTTCCTCCTGCCAGGCGGGAGCTTTTGCTGGGTATTCGGGCGCCTGCTCAGGAAGATGTATCCGTTCATGAATTTGTACCTCCTGAGGATGAAGCTTATCTGGAAGAAAGTCGCCGGGAGCAAAACGAAATTCTCTCAAAAGCCTGGTATGCCAGGGACTACTTTTTATTGGTGGGGCCTCCCGGTACAGGTAAGACCAACCTCTTTCTGCAGAGATTGGTTATGAACCTGATGAAGGAGACCATTCAAAATATTCTGGTGGTCAGTTATACCAACCGGGCTGTTGATGAAATGTGCTCGTCGGTAAGGGGGATAGTGAATGATCAAATGATACGCATTGGCTCGTCGCTTGGCTGCGACCGGCAGCATGAAGATTTGTTGCTTGACTGGAAAATTTCCGGTCTTGAGAGCCGTAAAGAAATTCGTCACCTGTTGGAGAATACCCGTTTGTTTGCCGGCACACTCTCGTCTCTACTTGGAAAGCCCGAACTTTTTGAGCTGAAAAAATTCGACATAGCCATCGTAGACGAGGCATCTCAGATACTGGAGCCCAACATCATCAATCTCCTGGGCCGTGTCAACCGGTTTGTTTTGATTGGGGATGAGCGGCAATTGCCGGCGGTGGTGATACAATCCCCTTCCGAATCCAGGGTGACTGATGCGGAGTTGCACGAGATAGGCCTGTTCGACCGGCGGAACTCTTATTTCGAACGGCTTCTTTACCTGTGTAAAAAGTACAACTGGGACCACGCCTGGGGTAGTCTTACTTTCCAGGGTCGCATGCATCCCGATTTGGCGCGTTTTCCAAACCGTCTATTTTATAATAACAAACTCAAAATGGCTGGTCTGGATCACCAGAAAGTGCCTCTTGTTTCTGATGATTTTCCATTGGATGGTGAATTGGATCGTGTTTTACGCAATCATCGTATGGTTTTTGTTCCTTCAGCTTTTGCGGTTCGGGAAATTCCTTCAAAATCGAATCAGCTCGAGGCCGAACTGGTCTCTAAAATTCTTATCCGTTTGACCCAAATGCACAACCTTTCGGACCATGATTTGATGAAGAAAGTCGGCATCATTACTCCTTACCGGAATCAGATCGCATGTATACGGGAACAGCTTGAATACGATGGTGTTAAAGTTTTTAATGACATACAGGTCGATACCGTGGAACGGTTTCAGGGAAGCCAGAAGGATTTTATTCTTGTTTCGCTTTGCATGGATCGTCCGTCACAACTTGATTTTCTTGCCCAAAGCCGGGTCCGGATCGAAGATATAACCGGTCATGAGCCGGAAGACTCGATCGTTGACAGGAAATTGAACGTTACGCTCACCCGTGCCCGCAAACAATTAATTATTACCGGTAATGAGGCTGTATTAGGAGGGGATGATATTTATGGGCTGTTGATCAGCGAAATTCGGGAAGATGGGGGATATGTACAGAAAGGTGCCAGGTATGTGGTTGAGGGATAGTTAAATGCTTGCTCGTTGTTTCTCTTGTCCTGGCTTTTTAAGGCAGTTAAGCTTTTCAACTGTCCGTAAAATTTTATAACACACCGTTATTCAGATGTTTTCATAAGAAATTACAGTGTATCAGTATTATATTAATTTTCTAACATCTTTTATCTAACTAAATATGTAAACAACCGAATTTCAATCATATACATTTTTGTTAGTTCTTTGGTTATGTCGCAAATGAGAGAGTAACTTCTCCTTCCAGCTTTGAGCTTCGAGCTTTCAGCTACTACTGACTCTGCGACTGAGCTACTAAGAGCTAAGAGCTAACAGCTAAGAGCTAACAGCTTCCCCGCGGCTTGGTTACTTTTATCTAACAAAACATGTAAACAACCGAATTTCAATCATATACATTTTTGTTAGTTCTTTGGTTATGTCGCAAATGAGAGAGCAACTTTTCCTTCCAACTTCGAGCTTTGAGCTTTCAGCTTTGAGCTTCGAGCTTCGAGCTACTACTGACTCTGCTACTGAGCTAAGAGCTAAGAGCTAAGAGCTAAGAGCTAAGAGCTAAGAGCTAAGAGCTAACAGCAAAGAGCTAACAGCTTCCAGCTCCCCCGCGGCTTGGATACTTTTATCTAACAAAATATGTAAACAACCGAAATTCAATCATATACATTTTTGTTAGTTCTTTGGTTATGTCGCAAAAGAGAGCAACCTTTCTCTCCAGCTTTGAGCTTCGAGCTTCGAGCTTTCAGCTTCCAGCTTTCAGTTTTCAGCTACTACTGACTCTGCGACTGAGCTACTAATATCTAATAATCTACTGAAATGGGATACATCAAGAAAAAAGAATTATTTTAGTGGTCGGGATCTGATAAACAGATTAAACAGTATGGACTACAAAACTGCCCTGAACAAAG
>JAWOCV010000202.1:0-2515 GCA_046483585.1 Marinilabilia sp. | reverse complement strand
GGGGCATCCGGTGGGGCTGATTTTTTCGGGTCTTTATATCTCTTGGCAACGCTGTCGCTCAGACCGTTCCCTCTATTCATATCGCCAAACAAGGTTTTTTCATCGATTTTGCCCGGTTTTTGGGACTCCATTCCCATCAGGGCCTCTATCCTGTTCTCCACTAGCTTGTCGACTTTTCTTCTTCCCAGGCTTTTTCTGCGGTCATTTTCACCGGGCGCGGGGTTCTTTGGCAGCTCAACCCGGAAAACTGATCCTTTGCCGATTTTGGACCGTACATCGACTTTGCCGCCATGAAGCATGGTCAACTCCCGAACCATTGCTAGACCAAGCCCTGTCCCCTCGTTTTTACGGGAATGCTTATCGTCGATCTGATGAAACCGTTCAAAAATATTGTCTATCATGTCTTCAGGTATACCCATCCCCGTATCCTGAACTTCAAACCAGATAACTTCTTTATTACTGCCGGCACAAATACGTATTTTCCCTTTGTCTGATGTGAATTTTAAAGCATTTGAAATCAGGTTGGCTGCAATGGTTTCCACTTTTTCAGTATCAATGGCGGTATTGGGAATGTCATCCGCTCCGGAAATCGTCATCTCAATGTTTTTCTGTTTTGCGTACGGAAGGCTTGCCTGAACAAGTTTAGAGAGAATGTCACCCAGATTCCCGTCTTTATAGTGGCAGGTCAGCTTCCCGACATCTGCCTTGGCAAAATCCAACAAGGTGTTCACCTGCCTTAAAAGCCGATGGGCGTTTGCTTCCATGGCCTTGAGCATGGGAGCCGGATCCGTGTCATGCCAGCCTTGTAAAAGCTGCTCAAGGGGACCGATGATCAGGGTTAATGGCGTTCGAAGTTCATGGCTCACATTGGCAAAAAATCGCATCTTTATCTCATCGAGTTCGCGTAATTTTTTATTGCTCTGCTCAAGCTCCCTGGTGACTTTGCTCAGTTCTTCATTGGACTTCTGGATTTCATACCGCGACTTGAATGTATTATACTGGTTGATTTCTTTTGAATATGCGCCAAAAATGGCAAACACAACCATTGCAATAAGGAAAAAATTATTATTTAAAAAAATGGGTGCGTTGGTGATGTCGCCTTTAATGAAAATGGGAATGATATAAGACGCATAAATCAATGAGCTTATCACAATGGTCTTTCTTAATGGCAGCCTCATCGTTGCACATAATACCAGGACAACCATTACCAGGCCGGCATAATAAGGAGAAAGATATCCTTCCGTCAAATGGATCATGATGGAAATACCGAACCCGGCATCTAAAAACAAAACGGTGCTGACTTGTTCAATATGTTTCTGTAAAAAAGCGGATTTTTTTATTGTGAAAAAGACCACAATAAAAGGGAATGTCATAATTAATCTTAATGTAAAAAGAAGGGACAAATACTGGGGATACATATAAAAATCCAGAAAAGTAAACAAAGGAATCGCAATCATCGCAAGTTTCGATGATATAATTATACTTTGAATATTATTTTCTAATATTTCTTTTTCAAATATTTTTTCTATAGCATCTTTTGTCATTCTAATTTTTCTATTAGACGTTTTTATGCATTATACTGATTTTTTCTTCAATTATATGGATAAAATCACCCACTGTATTGATATCGATCAAAAGGGATTCTTCAATAATTATATCAAATTGCTTCTCAATCTTTGCCAATATTTCTATCGCCATTAAAGAATCCAGCCCCAACTCTTCAAATATCAATGTATCATCAGTAATACCGTATGAATCAATCCCTGTAATTTCGGACAGGGTATCAATCAGGGTCGCGGTGAAATTGGTTGTTCTTTTTTGTAGCATTGAATTGTTTTTCCCTTGAATTTTAAACAGTTATAATATTACAAGTCATCCGTATCATATCCGGTTCATCAATTTGGGAATCTTATATGACGCAATCATCTCACTTAAAAACTGTTTAATCCTGGTATATTCCTCTTTCATATCGTTATCTGTATCGATCACAATTCCGGCAGACAGGGTATTGTCCTTAAAACCGATGACAGCGTCCTTTATCCCCGGATACATGAGAATCGCGTTTTTCACCTCCTGCAAATCGATCATATTCCCTTTCAGTTTCCTGGTATGTTTTTTCTCTTTCAGGAAAATCAGGTGACCATCCTCCATCCTGCCGATATCACCGGTTTTAAACCAGTCATTTTGAAACGTGTCTTGTGTTTCTTTGTTTCGTTTATAATACGATTTTGCCATGTCTGGCGTTTTTATCAATATTTCTCCAGATCCGCCCTTCTCTGCCGAAGCAATCTTATATTCTATCCCGTCACAAAAAGGACCGATGGTGCCGGCTTTTACCTGATCTATGAGATTTCTGCTGACCGGTGTAAATTCAGTCAATCCATATCCGTGCATCATTTCAACACCAAAGGCCTGCTTGATTTTTTGATAGCTCTCTTTTGTAAGCCTGCTTCCCCCTGAACCCAACACCCTTAATGAGGACATATCAACAAAGTCGTCTCTGCAACTGTAAAGA
>JAWOCV010000028.1:0-6357 GCA_046483585.1 Marinilabilia sp. | reverse complement strand
CAGGGATGTACTTCCACTGTACGATGTAGTGGAACAAGGCACCTTGTCGTTGTACTCTTCATTCCCCGGGGGATGGGTATATTCAAACTCGCTCTCGCCAAGGTTGTCCACATCCACGACGCCCTGGTCATAATAGGTATCACCCGTCCCCTCTGTAAAGAACGACACTTCCTGGGCGGTGAGTCCCACTGCCAGGAAAAGGAAAAGAACGGCCGGTATGCCTCTTAATCTCATGGTCTATTCAAAATGCGGGCTGTCAAAGCCAAGTTTTTTCAATCCATTCAGGACATCTTCATTCTGCATAAAAAGGTCCCAGAGCAATCCGCTGCGGTGATTTTCGATCATCACCGGGATGGGTCCCTGGTCAATAGCCAGATAACGTGGAGTATACCATTCATACTCCTCACTAAAGGCATCATAAAACCCATATTTGCCCCATACCTGGTCATTCTTATCCTCATACAGGTGGCGGATGACTTTCATGGCTTCTTCGGGTGCATAGGGGAAAGAAGAAAGAGCGGCCGTGGGAGTGATGACGCCGAGATCGAACGAAGGATGATGCGCGGCATATCCTGTCTCGGTCGAATTTCCTTTGGCTGGCTTTTCATCGGTTTGTTCATTGTAATACCCTGCCGCACCCGGCACACTGTAACTGGCGGTCAGCCCCCAGGCATCTTCACCATAGCCTTTGTAATCGTGCGGATTTTCAATGCAATGCTGACGGTTAATCATGGTATGGGACACATTGTGTTCCCAGTAATCGGCATATTGGTCGGTCAGCCCGCGGGGATCGAGTCCGAGCCAGGAGTAATGGGCCCAGAAAAGCGGTCCGCCTTTTTGGGGATCGGTATGGTGTTTCAGTTTCAGGGTATGACCGAAAGTGGTATTGTCCACTGAAATATCGCCTCCACCTGCCCAGCCTTCATGGTATACTTCCTTATCTACGCCATGAGTTGGAGAAGAAGCAGCCAGCACATAGGTGATCATACACTCGTTATAGCCTGTAATTTGATGATCCATTTCCCATCCGTGATTGGGTGACCAGTGCCAGTAAAGGACGTTTTCGCCTCCCTGTGTGTACCAGTCCCATTCCACTTCACGCCAAAGCTGGTCGATTTGTTCGGCCAGGGCCTGTTCTTCTTCATTGCCGTCGATAAAATATTGTTTGACAGCCAGAAGTCCCTGAACCAGAAAAGCTGTTTCCACAAGGTCGCCCCCGTCATCCTTATCCGAAAAGGCCTTTACCTCCCCTGTTTTCCCGTCCAGCCAATGTGGCCAGACGCCGTGAAAACGGTCGGCATCTTCGAGAAAATCCACCGCTTTCTGAAATCTTTCAAATCCTTGTTCACGGGTGATAAACCCCCGCTCAATACCAGTGAGGATGGCCATCAGACCAAATCCGCTTCCCCCCGTAGTGACAACATCCTTGTCGTCCTGTGGATAATCCCCGTCCTCATGGTAACGTTCCGGGGCCAGGCCTGAATTGGACTCAGCACCATCCCAGAAATACTGAAAAGTTCTGTACTGGACCGAATCGAGGAGTTGTTCATCGGTCATTTGACCTGAACGGCTTTTGGTTTCCTCCCCGCTTTGGTTTTTATTGTTATTACCTGATGATGCACAACCCGTCATTATGAGAAACACCAGGCTAATCAAAGCAAAATACTTCATATAATCATCACTTGATTGAAAAAATCCGTCCTGTTTAAAGAAAGGCTGCCGGAAACCCCGCACAGCCTTTCTCTCTAACTATTGATCTTCAGTTGTGTGTGTAATGCAAAATCAACTTTCGTCATCCATAATGGCTTGAACTTCCTCCTGTGAAAGCCCTTTGTTAAATATCCTCATTTCATCGTAGAGACTTTCATCAGAGAAGTGTTCCCAGTAGTCGAAATTGGGAGAGCCGGAACCAATGGACATGATCTCACAATCACTCCAGTCGATCATGCCGTCATCTCCTTCCACCATAGGTTCACCATCTACATAAATTACTGTTTCAGTCTCGGAAACAGAAACGGTTAAATGAACCCATTCACCGGTGCCAGCATCCAGCGTCACACCTCCCGGCCATGATTCTCCATCGCCAAGGCCATAGTTGAGATTCACATTCTGAGTCGCTTCATCACCTTCCCGGAAAAGCCTGATGCCGGATGTCCGGTCTTCTTCTTCAGGACTGATAGAAAAAAGTCCGGCTTTTACAGGATCAGCATTCAGCTTATACCAGAAAGAAACGGCAAAACCATCCCCTTTCAAATCATCGATGGGGAACGTGATATAAGAATCGGCAGCACCGGCATAAGCTTGTCCGGTTATTCCGTCGGAAGAAATTTCGGGTGAGCCGGTAACTTCAGCCATTTCCTGAGAAATCAGTTCCATATAGTCCCCGTCAAATGGCATATAAAATACCTCTCCGTCAAATTTGGGATCATAAGGCGGGACTTTTTCGAATTCTACAGTTTCGGTTGTAGATTTTCCTTCCTTGTCAGTAGCCGTGACCGATAATGTATGGTCACCGTTGGTCAGTTCCTCATAAGTCATCGTTTTCAGAAAGCGACGATAATCCTTGAACTCATCGAAAGTGTCCAGTTCTTCATCATCCAATTCAACAGTGACTTCATCAATTTCGATGTCATCGGTGACTTCCAATTCGATGTCTATAGAAGTCACTTCTTCAGTCACCATAATTTTGGTCCCTTCATTAGGATACTCTATATTCACCTCCGGGGGTTCCTCATCCTCTCCGGGCTCCACCTTGGTGATGGGATCAATGCCCTCTTCGCAGGAAGCTGCGAAGAAAAGGAGCATTGAGAAAAACAATATATGCTTTAAAGTCTTCATACTATGTTCTTTTAGTTTGATTATTATTCACTGTCATCAAATTTTCCCGGCAACAGGTCAAGCTGTGCCTGCGGATAAGGCAGATGGATCAGATCTTCATTGAAGTTGCGTCCTTCATAACTCAGCTCTTCATACTCTTCATACCGGACCATATCATAGTAACGAATGCCCCATTCCATAGCCAGCTCAGCAAATTTTTCTTCGAGCACCTGTTCGGTAGTAACATCTGACAGAGGGGTCAGCCCGGCCCTGTCGCGAACTTCATTAACGGCCTCATCGGCTGTCATGGCTGATCCCGAAGCGCCTTGTGTAAGGGCCTCGGCATACATAAGCAACACCTCGGCATACCGGATAACGGTATAGTTCTTATTGGTTCCGTAGGCAGTTCTGCCTTCCGTTAACTGGTCTGAGGGCAGATAGTGTTTTCCGCTGGAGAACATACCCCTGGGAAAGTCTTCGATCACATCTCCCGAAGGCGTTTCATTGGAAATCCAATCGGGTAGATCAGAATATTCGGGATCTTCCTGAATCTCTTCTATGCCACGATTCGTAAACAACACACTGGTTTCCAATCGTGTCTCCTCACCGCGGTCGAGCATAAACTTGATCCATTTAATGCTGGGCTCAAAAAATCCCCAGCCACTTCCGGCACCTTCTACTTTTGGATCCCAGTTCTGAGGTCCGTAGAAGGCAAACAAGTGACTGTAGTTATCTCCGGAACCTTCTCCAAAATCGGAAAATTGCAATTCCAGAAGGTTTTCATCATTTAGTTTTCCGGGGATTTTGAAAAGGTTATAGAAGTCTGATTCAAGGCTAAACTCGCCTGAGGTAATGATATCCGAGGTAGCATCGGCCACTTCCTGATAATTTTCCAGTTCCAGATTGGCCTGGGCTTTAATGGCCTGGGCTGTATAACGGGTAACCCCGCCGGTAACCGTTGTCCGTTCATTGGGATGCACGTCCGGCAAGTCATCAATGGCCTCGTCCATCAAATCCGAAATATATTGCATGACTTCCTCCTGCTCAACCAGATCCAGCTGATATAATTCTGAGGGATCAGCCGTTTCAGGAATAAAAACATCCCCCCATGTTCTGGACAACTGCAGCAAGTGCCACCCTTCCAGAACTTTGGCCTCAGCAATAAATTGTTCACCGCGGGAAGTACTGGCACCTTCTTCCATGTATTTCTCAATCTCTTCCATTGCGGAATGAGCCGTGAAAATGTTGCCATACAACTGTTCCCACAGAGAATTAAACATCCAAAAATTTTGGTTGTAGTTAAAATAATCGGTTTCAGCATAATCTTGCTGATCCCCTTCACCACCGTGGTTCACATCATCTCCTCTGACTGAGAGAAGCGCAGGTGCATCCCATCCGAGGCCGTAGAACTCAGCATAAGCGCCGATCAATGGCTTCACCATATCGTCCGAATTGGAGTAATCGGTCTCTTCAGTAAAAGATCTGTTTTCTGCGGGCTCTTCCAGCAAATCGTGACATCCGCTCGTAAAGAGCAAGCCCACAAAAACGAACGAATAAATTATTGTATTTTTAATTGGTTTCATGACAATTCTGTTTTTGGTATTAAAAATTAAGGTTCACTCCAACAGTATAAATGGCCGGTACAGGATATGTTTGCCGGTCTATACCATCGGAAACCTCCGGATTGAAACCATTGTAGTCGAAGAATGTCATAGGCTTTTCGGCGGTAACATAAACCCGGGCATCCGGCATTTCAACACCAAAGAGGGTTTCTCCCGGCATGTTGTAGCCCAACTGAACATTCTGAATTCTGAAAAATGAGCCATCCTCTACAAAATAGTCACTCATCTTCTGGTTCCATCCTTTGCGCAGTCCTGCAGATGATGGATACTCATTGGAAGTACCCTCTCCATGCCAGCGGTTCTTCGCCAGGTCGGCGTCAAGATTTCCGTCATTGGTCCAGATCATCTCGCCACGCTTCCGGTTCAGTATTTTATTACCCATCTGACCACTCACATCGACAGAAAAGTCAAAATTCCTGTAGTTAAGACCAATACTGGCTCCATAAGTAATTTTTGGGAAATAAGACCCCAGGATCACACGATCTTCATCATCAATGACATCATCCCCGTTCTGGTCTTTATAGATAAAATCGCCCGGTTCAAGATTGTTTTCAACAGCCACCGGGTCATTTTCAATTTGTGATTCATTCTGATAAACGCCTTCTACCTCATGACCATAGAATGAAAGTAATGGTTCACCTACAACGGAACGCTGACGAAACTCGGCACTTCCACCATCAATATATGGCTGGCCATACAGATCAAGAACTTCATTCTTGAGGGTAGAGAAATTGGTTCCAATGCTGTAACCGAAGTCATCGCCAAAACTGTCTTCCCAGTTCAGCGCCACCTCAAGACCCGAATTACGAAGTTCCCCTGCATTCCGAAGAACGGTTGAACCAGTAGCCGGGATGCTTACATTAATGGCTGCATTTTTGGTGTCCCTGACATAATAGTCCAATTCGGCAGCCAGCCTACTGTCGAAATGTTGGGAAGAAAGTCCCACATTAATCTCTTCGGTACGCTCCCATTTCAGATAAGAAAAGGTACTGGGGGTAATATGTCCGGAGACTCTTTGATCATCCATTGCAGTGTTGACCACCTCTGTGGTACGGGCACCGTCGCTGGCCGCGATCTTGTCGTTACCCAATTCACCCCAGCTGCCCCGGAGCTTCAGATAATCAAAAACAGGATTGCCTGCCATAAAATCTTCTTCCGACATGACCCATCCGGCACCAATGGTTGGGAAATAACCCCATTTTTCCTGGTACTTGGAAGTGCCATCGGCTCTCATGGTACCGTAAAACAGATACCGGTCTTTAAAATTGTAGGATATCCGTCCAAAATAAGATATCCCATATTGTCTGAGCCCGCCATCACCGACTCCGTCTTCAGGCGTTTCGTCGGACTGATCGAGGTACCAGGACTGCTCCTGATCAATGGGAAAGTTCAAACCTTGTGCAGAAAGTCCCTGATAGGCCTCATCCCGGTATGAAGTACCAGTCATCACGGTCAGGTCGTGATCTCCAAATTCATCCTCATAAGTAAGCACATTGTCCCATATTTGGTTGGACCACACCGGTGAAGACTTACTTAATGTGGCATTTTCACGTTGTGCGTTGCCGCTTAAATAGTATGGAAGTCCGACATTGCGGGAATTTCCTGAGGTAAAGTCATGATTGTAAGTGGTCTTAAAACTCAGAATGTCAGGCACAATATCAATCTCAGCATAAAAATTGGCCATTATTTTTCTGGTCTTTTCCCTGTTGTTGGTAAAATCCATAGACGTAAAGGGATTTTTATCGCCCCGGTAGCCAAGCAGGTCGGCGCTGGAATAATTAACCGGTTCGGCATCCTCATTCATTTCGTCATACACGGGCATGATCGGAACGGCATAGTAAGCCTTAAACCATGCACTCTGGTTGGGCGAATACTTCTGGGAGTTACTGAAGACCATGTTTGCCCCAACGGTCAACCT
>JAWOCV010000263.1:0-8236 GCA_046483585.1 Marinilabilia sp. | reverse complement strand
TTACCAGTTCTCTGCTGTGGCAGAGTCGTTCAGGACTTTGAGAAGCCACGTGCTTGCATTTTGCAAAAACGGCTCGGCAGAGGCTTCTGCCTCCAAACTCATACTGGTAACCTCCGCCGTTCAGGGTGAAGGCAAGACTTTTACATCTTATTATCTGGCCCGTGCCTTTGCACGCCTTGAGCGCCCAACACTCTTGATAGAGCTTGACCTTAGACGTCCCCGTCTGGTCGATAACTATATGCCCGAGCTTCAGGATAATGCTGGATTGGTTGATTTTGTTAACGGGGAAGCCGATCTGAAATCCATTATTTATCCTTCATCGGAGGAAGGTTTCTTCCTGATCCCCGCCGGAAGTGTGACACCGAATCCCAGTGAAATCCTGGAATCGGAAAAATTCCGGGAGTTGCTGGAAGAGGTGAGAAAGCATTTCGATTATGTGATCCTTGATTCAGCCCCTTTGATCGTGGCTGATACCCGGTCCACCCTGTCACTTGCCGATGCTGTTTTGATGGTGTCGAGAGCCGGCTATACCCCCATACACGTGATGAAAAAGACAATGGCCGGTATGCAGGAATTTAAACCCGGAAAAGTAGGGGCTGTGTTGAATGATGTAACTATGGGGTTGAACAGGCGTTACTATAATTACAAATATGGTTATCGAAAATAGCAATATTTATTCTTTACGGTTCTGGATACATTGGTACTTCATTGCCCTGGTTTTGGCCCCATTTGTGTGTTTTGTCGATTATTACACTGTTTTTCAGGGTTTTGATCGGATCTATGGTGGCACGATGGTGATTATTGCATTGTTGTTGCTCATCGGGCGTGATTCCGGCAATTTGGTGTTGCGCAACTATATTCCTGTCGGGCTGATTCTTGCCGCTTATTATCTGACTTGGGATGTTGTATTGTGGCAAAACATGATAGCCCGGAAAGGCATTTATTATGAATTCCTGCTCAACCGGACCCTGCAAGCTGTGGCGTTATTGTTTGTTGTTGACAACATCGTGTTTTCAAGAAAGCTGATTGATACACTGATGGTGTTGATGAAAGGATTGGTTGTGGTGGGGGCTGTGGTTTCATTGATTCAGATTATACATGATCCTTTTTTCTTTGCGCCCGAAAATTTTCAGGAATTCATGTTGTCTTACCGTTGGGGGACCGATCCCCTTCAGGTGCGACGATTATCCATTTTTGGTTTTACAGATGTAGATGATGTCGGACTTTCGTTTCTGCCCATATTTGCTCTGATCACCGCTTATGAGGTCAAAGAAAAAGGACGCATTCCCATTGTGATCATGCTTTTGGCCTTTTTTATAGCAGTTGTAAATAACTCCCGTTATATTCAGGTAGGGTATTTCATTGCTGCCGCACCGGCTTTGTTTTATCAGGGGCGGGTCTTGCGAAACGCTCTTGTTTCGATGGCGGGTCTTGTTGTGTTGGTGTTGTTAATGGGCCTTGTCCTTCAGCTTGTGGGTTACGACCTGGAACGATATATTGATGAACGTCTTCTGGCCGAAACAGCCGGGACCCGACTTCTGGCGTTGGAAATTTTTCTTCAATTCTTTCCGGACAATCCTTTTTTCGGGACCGGTGTGCATTTGACAGACGAGGTGGTGGTTGCTCTTGCCGAGAGGTCCTCTCAGATCCATGTTGGTTATCTGGCCCATTTGTTCTCTTATGGAATTGTGGGCACATTCCTGGTTTTGATGTTCTGGGGTTTCATTGCCCGGCGGTTGTGGAAAGTGGCACGACGAACCGGCTTCTACGGGAGCTTTTTTGGTTTTATGGTGTTTTTATGGACCAACGTCACACTGGTTTTTTACTGGGTTTTCACTTTTGGCCTGGCATTGTGTTTTTTATTCGCGTCTTACTATGATACAAAAGAAGAAGATGAGCCTTCTCGAGATAATAAAAAAGCGATTTATTAAGTCGGATACTGCCAGAGGCCGGGGGATAAAGAAGAATATCCTGGGGCTTTTAGGGCTTAAAGGGATCGATGTGGCCATCGGTTATATTCGCTTCCCTCTTACCCTCAGGTTCCTTGGCAATGAATTGCACGGAGTATGGTTAACCCTTGGAGGCATCATCAATTGGTTTGGTCTTTTTAATATAGGGTTGGGGACAGGTATGCGGAACAAAGTCGCGGAGACCCTTGCCCGTGAAGATTTTGTGCTGGCCCGGATTTATGTCAGCTCCACTTATGCCATCATTTCCATTATTAGTTTCATTGTATTTCTGTTTTTGCTGATGAGTGTTTTCATTCTTGACTGGACTTCCATTCTGGCCGTGTCGGAATCTTATCAGCGGATGTTGACAGTGACTCTGCTCGTGGTTTTCGCTTTTTTTTCCATCCGGTTTGTCCTGAAGCTGGTACAGACCATTTTAGTGGCGGATCAACGGCCGGCGGTGAGTCAGCTAATTAAATCCTCAGCTAGCGTGTTGTTCTTTATTGGTATATGGCTGGCTTTGAAATACCGATTTATGTATGGGGACCTTGTGGTTCTCGGGGTTCTTTCGGGCGGAACGGTGGTCTTTTCCCAGATTGTGGCTTCTTTGGTCTTGTTTTCGGGACGTTACCGGCATCTCAGACCTTCCATCAAATATGTCAACTGGCGAAAGTTCCGAAGTCTGGCTTCTATCGGAATTCAGTTTTTTATTGTTCAGATTTCGGTGATCATCATGTTTTCGACCGACAATCTGATCATTACCCAAATCAGTGGCCCTTCGGATGTTGTTCCATACAATGCTGCCCGTAGATATTTCGGCATCATGGAGATGCTTTTTATGATCGCTCTGGAGCCTTTCTGGTCGGCTTTCACCCAGGCTTTTGTAAAAAAAGAGTATCAGTGGATACGAAAAACCATCAGAAAGTTGGTGGGGTTCTGGGGATTGTCGGTTATTGGCAGTCTGATTATGCTGGCCATATCGGGCTGGGTTTATAAAATATGGGTCGGGGACATGGTAACGGTCCCCATCCGACTTTCTGCATTGATGATGGTTTTCTATATGATGAAATCGTGGAACAATGTTTTTGTTTACCTGATCAACGGAGTGGGGAAAATCCGATTGCAACTTTATATGTCTTTGGTGATTTCCGTGATCAATATACCCCTCTCAATATATTTTGCAAAAAACCTGGAAATGGGCTCGGTCGGTGTGATTTTGGGCACCATCGTGTGTCTTTTGTTTGGAGCAGTTTTGCATCCGCTCCAGTATAAAAAAATAATTAATGGTACGGCAAGTGGTGTATGGAACAAATAAAGCAGAAGGATAGGCATGTTGTTTTCTAGCGTACAAGTTTAGTATTGCCTTCACTTGAGAACAATCTTTCTCATGCGGTTCTTCTTGCTGATGCTCTGGAGACTATAGTGAAATAACCGGAAACACGTGATGCAACCATGCGAATGCTTCACGACAGAAGAGGAAAAGGCATTTTAGTGAGGAAGTGGTTGGCAAAAAATTGAATGAAACGAGCATGACAAGGTTTGTCACTAAAGAACATGTATAACCTTCAATCATGCGAGTTCCATCAGACCAATAACTTAGAATAAATTTATACTGATGAAACGAGCATGGCCGCCACATTATCAAAAGATTATGCAAATAGTCATCCATGCTCGTTTCATTTGATCAATAACATAGACGTATTTTACATGAATTGTCCGTTAAACTTTTGTAATAGCTTGTAATTTAATTGTTTAAACTTTAAGTGTTTTTCCGGTTAAATTACAGTATATCAGTGTTGTAAGAGTTTTCTTAAATCTAATAATCTAACGATCTATTGTTACATGAATCAAATATTTGAATCTGTAGCTGTCCCGGCGGGCCAATGACGGTAGTTCCGGGACTGAGAAACCATAACAACTTAAAAATTTTCAACAAATGGATAATAATAGTACGAAAACACCCAAAGTGACCATTGTCACACCTTCCTTCAATCAGGGGGATTTTCTGGAGGAAACCATTCAGTCTGTTTTGAACCAAAACTATCCCAATATTGAGTATATCATCGTGGATGGCGGGTCGACTGACGGAAGTGTAGACATCATCAAAAAGTATGAAGATAAGCTGGCCTGGTGGGTGAGTGAAAAAGACAGTGGCCAGAGCAATGCCATCAATAAAGGGTTTGAACACGCCACCGGTGAAATATACAACTGGCTGAACTCCGATGATGTGCTTTATCCCGATGCTGTGCGTGTTGCTGTTCATTTTATGCAGAAATACCCGGAACGGGAAGTGGTTTTCGGCGACCGCATTGTTTTGGATGAACGTGGACACATCATCGATGCTTTTGAGCCCGTTTCGGCCAATAAAACCATTGCCCGTTTCAATTTCCGGATTCCGCAGGAGGCCACTTTCTTTACGAGTCGGGTATGGAAAAAAGTAGGTGGTTTGGACGAGTCGCTTCATTTTACGATGGATGCCGATCTGTGGCAGCGTTTTATGCAGGAGACCTCTCTTCTTCATATCCCGTTTTTCCTGGGCGCATTTCGAGATCATCCGGGGTCCAAATCGGTTTACGGACTCGGTAAAACGAGGGATAAAGGGGCAGAGAAGGAAATCAGATACCTGAGGGAGCATTATGCCGGCACGTTTTCCCGGATTAGAGCTTTGCGGCGAACAATGCGGTACGTGAATATGATTCGTCAGGTGTATGAGAGAAATAAGCGGTCCCGGCGCCTGATGAAAGAGGAGATCCGGGAGTTGTTATCAGAATAAACTTAAAAAAAAGGGACATGATTCATTTTTCTTCTGGTGTGAGTTTTGCGTACAAGGTGACGCGAACCCTGGCAGCCAAATTGTATTATCTGCGTCGCGATCTGGAAACGGATGAGGATTTCAAGCGTGTGCTTCGCGGGCTTCCACGTGTGGAGAAAGCCGATAATGATGTGTTCAGAACTTACAAAAAAAGGTGGTCGGGGTGGACAGCTTCCTCATTGATCTCCCGGAGTGAGTTCGATCTGTATAACACCCTTACACATATACAGTCGCTGGATTTTGTTCCCATTTCTGTTTATTTCAGTACAATTAACGGTTCCCTCAATTTCTTGCAGATGGCATGGGGATATGCCCAGAAAGGGAATTACGCACGAATGTTTGATGTTGACAATGAGCCGGTTACTTTGATCCGAAATCTGAACGGTCTGTTTCACGATGGTGCCGGCAATACCATCCCTGATGCCCGGGAATATTTTGACCGAAAGCTGAAAGAATATACCAAAATTCTGGTGAAACCTTCAATCGACAGTTCAGGGGGGAAGAATATCCAGGTTTTTGAAAAAGACCAGAAGGGTAAATGGCACTGTTTGAATGGGGATATTACTCCCGAGCTGGACAATCTTCAGAACTATTATGGCCGGAATTACGTGGTTCAGGAATACCTGGAGCAACATCCCTTTTTCCAGAAGTTCAATGAGTCATCTTTCAATACTTTGCGCATTAGTGTTTACAGGTCTCCTTCAGATGAAAAACCAAGGGTGTTGCATTCCGTTCTCAAATCCGGTAGCCCCGGGCATGTGGTGGATAATATAAAAGCCGGGAGTTCGGCCTTTTATGTTAACCCGGATGGAACATTTCTTTATGGACGGGATGCATCTCTTCAAAGGATTGATACATTGCCTTCCGATCCTTCCGTGAAATTAAAGGACATGGGGAAGATTCCTGCTTTTGATGATATGACTGACCTGGCCGTGAAAATTGCTGAGAAAGTGCCTTACAACAGATTGACCGCTTTTGACATCAACATCGATAAAAGAGGGAAACCCAGGCTGGTGGAACTGAACAATTACAATGCCGGGATCACAAGCCAGGTATTTGGATATCCTTTTTTTGGGGAATATACCCAGGAAGTCATTGATTATTGTAAGTCGCATAAAAAGACAGATTTTTTAAGGATATAATATTAAAAATAAACATTATGATCGCTCAAGTGAAGTATCGGTTGCTGAAGTCCTATCGCTTTTTATTTGGTTATGGCTACAGGGGATTGAAAAAAATTGTTCGTTGGTGTTCGAACCACCAAAATCACACAGGACTTTTGCTGGATGCATATAAGTTCTTCATCTCGATGAAAGTGGATGCCAATCATGTGAGTCGCGAGGAAGTAAGGAGCTACCGGGCACGGTGGAAACAATTGTGGCCATGGGTTCCGGGAATTTATGCCAAGATATTTCCACCGTTTTCAGGCGTAAGAAGTAATGATTATGTGCCTAAAACTTTGTATTATAATCTTATAGAACCATTGTTGAATGACATTGACTCTTCACGAAGCTTTGCCGATAAAAACATGTATGGCCGGTTGATTGATCCTGGTATTCAGCCTGTGGCGCTATTGAGAAAGATGCACGGCCAATATTATGATCATCATTACAATCCTGTGCATAATGTGGACAATTTTCTCTCTTCTGAATCGGTATCAGGGAGAAAATATATCATTAAGCCGGCCATCAATTCACGGGGAGGAAAGTCTATCGCTTTACTGGAAGGCCGTGATGGTCACCTTTGGGAGGGAGATCAGAAGGTGGTCCGACAATGGCTGGAAAGTCGATACAAGGACAACTTTCTGATTCAGGAGTATGTCAGCCAACATCCTTTTTATGCGGCCTTAAACGAATCTTCTTTAAATACAATGCGGGTCTATACCTACCGGTCGGTGAAGGACAATGTCATTCATTTTTTATTTGCCATGATCCGGGTAGGAAAACCCGGGTCGCTGGTCGATAATATTTCAATTGGCGGAAAGGCGATTGGGCTTTATTCTGACGGTACGCTGAAAAGCAAAGCCAATAATGTCGTAGGTGAGATATGTTCCGAGGCTGGAGGAGTTGACCTGGGCAAAAATGTGAAGGCCGTGGGGTTTGAGGCTGTTAAAAAGATGGCTTTGGAGGTTGCAGCCACTCAATATTACAGTCGGATCATAGGTTTTGACTTCTGTGTGGATGAAAATAAAAAAGCCTGGCTTATCGAGTTGAATAATTACGATATAGGAATAGACCGTATTCAGAAATGTGATGGTCCGTTATTCGCAGAATTTACAGATGAGGTCATTGCCTATTGTAAAGAGAAAAAACGTGGATTCAGATATTTAATTCGATAACATGGCACTAGATCCCAAAATAGCATCATTTCTTAATATCGGGTATTTTATGGATTATGAACCCCGTACCATACGTTTTCCGGAGAAGATCCATCCCGTTGACCAGTCGGATATTTCCCGTGAGGAACTTTTCATCACCGTCAGGAACAAGTTGCTGAAAGCTTTTGATAAAGGTTTCTCGCCGGGTCAGGTTTGCGTGGTGCCCCTGAGCGGGGGATGCGACAGCCGGGCTGTACTGGGGGGGCTCCTTCAATTCACTGAAGCATCTAACATAATCACCTATACATTTGGCAAACCGGGCAGCTACGATTATGAAATAGGTGGCAGGGTGGCCCGGGAAGTGGGGGTCAGCAATATCCGGATTCCCCTTGATCAATATCAGTATTCGCTGGAGGAATTGGTTGAAACATCGGAGAGGATGGATTCCCAGGCCCTTATGTTTTTCCATGCGCCATTGAGAATTGTGAAAAGGGAATTTCCGCAAGGGGTTCATTGGTCCGGGTTCCTGGGAGATGTGATTGCCGGGAGTCATCTCAGAAAAGAACCTTCTCCCACGTGGGCACAGGCCGAGCAATATTTTCTGGAACGCAACCGGTTTGTGAAAGGATCCGATGCAGATTTTCTGGAAGGTGCGGACCATTATACCTTATCGCATCTTCATCGTCCTGAACCGGAGCAGGGATTTCTGACTTATGAGGAGCCTCTTGATATGCTGAACCGGCAAAATAAATTTATTGCCCCGCATGTGATGTTGAAAGGATTTGAGCACCGGCTTCCCTTCAATGATCCTGCATTGATTGGTTTATTCCTGGGGCTTTCTTTTGAACAGAAGCTGAACCAGGCTTTTTTCTATGAATTTCTGCAGTGGTGGAAACCCCGGCTTTTTGATCTGCCCGTGAAATCGATGTTGGGACTTGGGCTGGGAACAGCTCCATGGCGGCCCCAATTCAGAAAAAAATGGCTGGGGCTGAGGAAAAGACTGGGCCTCAAAAACGATCCCAATGAAAACTATTTCGATCTTTCGCGGCGCCTTATTGACGATGATCAGTTCAAATCACTGGTGTGGTCTCAACTGGCCGAATTGAAAGAGCGTCATATCGTGGATGAACTTGATATTAGAAATTTATGGCGCGAACA
>JAWOCV010000135.1:0-17941 GCA_046483585.1 Marinilabilia sp. | reverse complement strand
TGCGCAATCTGAAGGCAAGAGACTTGTACATCCCGGCTGTACTGGCCTGTTGTTTAATTTCCATAAGCAAATAAACGAGCCATATCAAATGGTTACCAACATGCAAAATTAAAAAATAATCATGAGTCTCTTCTGAAAAATCATTTAAACCCGCATTTTTCTTAATTTTGAACAGATACAGCCAAAAACTTCATTTGAATGAAACGAGCATGGCAAAGGTTGCACAACAAGAATATGTGTAAATCATTGCATGCGAGCCTGCCTGGCGGGTTATGAAACAGAAACATTCTGGATTTTTGATGTTAAAACATTCAAATTGATAGTTCCATATACATAAAACGGCAGACAGGCCTGCCTGGCGGCCTAATAAAACAAAGATCCTGATTTCTGAGGAAAATTCTTTGGAACACATGGATTCTTTTTCAGAAAACGTCAGGCAGGTTCCATCAGACCAATAACTTAGATAATTTTTGCTGATAAAAATACCGAATGCCAGAGAAAAGAGAAAACTCCCTGATCGAAAATCTTCAAACATACAAAGTTAAACATTTGGGGCGAAGAAGGATTTAAAATCCATCCATGAATCCTCAATGGTTTTACTATACTAAAGGCCGGAAGAGCTGGGTTTCTTCTTGTTTGCCTGCCATCACCAATCTGTCAAATACAAGAAAAAGATGTCCCTCGGTGGGGAACTTCTTTGTAACAACCAATCACAATAATTCGGAACAAATACGTTCTCTTTACAAATTACAAACAGAAATTATAACTATGTCATGGATGGCTCATACCTGCATATTGTCAGTCTCACTATTCCCTGGCCTCCCGATTACGGGGGAGCCATTGACATCTGGTATAAACTTCCGGCATTCCGAAAAGAAGGCATTCGCATCATCCTGCACTGTTTTGAATATGACCGGAAGCCCGACGAAATCTTGCTAAAATACTGCGAAAAGGTCTATTACTACCAAAGAAAAAGACGTTTAACGGATTTTCTTTCGCTTACCCCATTCATGATAAAAACACGGGAATCGAAGACTCTGATGAACAATCTGAGAAAAGACGATCATCCCATCCTCCTGGAAGGTATCCATTCCATCAGTGTAACCAGGGAAAAATCACTCAGAGACCGGAAAATCTGGCTGCGCCCCCATAATGTGGAAGCCGGGTACACCAGGGATCTTGCGCGGGCTGAAGATTCATTCCCAAGAAAATTGTTTTTCTACCTTGAAAGTCTGAAACTAAAATACTATGAAAGAAAAAAGCTCAACGTAAAGGGTATTTTTTGCATCTCCGAACCCGATAAAGAGTTTTTCAGCAAATACAACAAAAATTGCATGCTCCTCCCTCCCTTTCACGCGCACGAGAAGGTGACTTCAAAGCCGGGAAGGGGAAAATACCTTTTATATCATGGCAATCTTTCGATCAGTGAAAACAGGCAAAATGCCCTCTTCCTTTCCCGCATATGCCACCGGTTTCCTCTTCCTTTGATCATTGCCGGCCGGTCTCCCCGGTCCTCCTTTTTAAAAAAATTACAAGTTTTCCCAAATGCCACGGTAAAAACAGATCTTTCTCCCACAGATATGAATGCCCTGATCCGGGATGCTGCCATGATTTTACTGCCGGCCAGGCAAACCAGCGGTTTCAGGCTTAAATTGCTCTCTTCTCTTTACATGGGCAGACATATCATCGCATCTCCTCAAATGGTTTATCAAACTGGGTTGGCCGCCCTCTGTCATCAAGCCACAACCGAAAACGAATGGGTTCGGACCATAAAGGAATTGTCGGATGTCTCTTTCTCTGAAAGGGAGAAAGAGAACCGGGAAAACGTTCTTAAACCCTTCTCGAATGAGTCCAATGCAAAGTTTTTAAAATCGGTCATATTCCCGGAAAAATAAGTCTGCTCATCAATCATCTGCCACCAGTCCATATTTAAACCGTTCACTAATTACAATAGTCCGTTAAACTTTTTAGGTGCTTGTTCTTCAATTGTTTAGATCTAAAGAGATGTTTATGTTAAAACACATATTACCAGTAATATATGAATCATCTTAGATCTTAAATCTAAAAATCTAACGATCTATTGAATTAGTGTCCGTCTATAAATTAGTTGTGTTATTTTTCCTACCTTTGGAATAGAAGAGGACCGAAACAGCCCATTAAATTTAAAAAACACACCTGCTATGCTTCCAGCATTTATTTTGAAAAACGGACGAATATTCGACGGACAATCGTTCCTGTCACCAGGTTTTTCAGTAGTGGTCAAACCGCCTCATATCATTGCCATCACCACTCATCCCCCCGCACACCTTCCGGTCGTTGATCTGCAGGGCAAAGTCCTGGCACCGGGTTATATTGATCTTCAGGTCAACGGAGGTGGGGGAAAATATGCGTCCATGGATCCTTCTGTCAAGTCATTTGAGCAGATTTTAGAAGCCCACCTTCATCATGGCACCACCTCGCTATTGCTCACCATCACCACTTCGGCCACCAACACCAGGAAGGAAGCGCTCAGTACAATTAAAACCATCATGTCAAAAGAACAATCGCTTCTGGCAGGGGCCCACCTGGAAGGACCTTTCCTGAATCCGGCCAAGAAAGGAGCCCATCACGAGCCCTGGCTTCAACCGCCGGATCCTGATTTTCTGAAACAAATGATCGAAGAGGGACGCGATGTGGTTAAAGCCATGACCGTTTCACCGGAATTGTTTACACCCGGCAATCTGGACATCTTGCTCGAAACGGGATGGAGCTTGTCGGCCGGCCACACCACAGCTTCTTACGAAAGTGCCATGTCGTTTTTCGACCACGGGGGACGGATGGCCACACATCTCTTCAATACCATGCCGGCGATCACAGGCAGGGATCCAGGTATTATCCCCGCCATTTTTGAACATCCCAGTGCCACGGCCGGCATTATTGCTGACGGGCACCACGTACATCCCGCCGCCATACGGATGGCCTACCATGCTATGGGAAACAGGCTTTTTCTGATTTCCGATGCCACATTTCTGGGTCAGAAAGACGGCGCGGTTCACTTCGGCCCCACCACTTTTCGTATGAAAGACGGGATTTGTTATAATCAGGAAGGAAAACTGGCGGGATCCTCCATTTCACTCGGAAATGCTGTGCAATACTGTATCACAAGCGTGGGCATTCCTGAAACGGATGCTTTGCGCATGGCCACCTTTACACCGGCGGCTGTTCTGGGAGAAATACACCGCATCGGCCGGCTCGGAAAAGGAATGCTCGCCAATATGGTGGTGCTTGGAGATGACTGGTTTCCTGAAAAAGTTTATTACGAAGGTGAAGAAGTGGACAATAGTCTGTAAAGAAAAGGCTAAACGCAGAGACGCCATGACGCAAAGTCTTTATTATCTGAGATTTACGCCTGCCCTGTATTACTATGCAAACATTATATTATGATAGTCCGTTAAATTTTTGCAACATTTTGTAATTCAGCTGTTTAAAACTGAAGGAATATTTGTATTAAAATAACAGAATATCAATGACATATTGAATCATCTTAAATCTAATCATCTAATGATCTATCGTTATTATCAATTACTTGAAAAAGCTTAACGGACTATTGAGTGGAGGTGCCTGATTAAAAAAGGCCATGGATCTTGCTGTCCACTTTATCAATGATGGCACTAAGATTACCCGGATCTTTGATGAAATCGTACTTGTCCACATCCACAATCAGTAAATTGCTTTCCTGGTAATTTCTGATCCAGCCTTCATAGCGTTCATTGAGACGACGCAGATAATCGAGTCGTATCCCGGATTCGTATGACCGTCCCCGCCTTTCGATCTGTCTTACCAGGGTCGGCACCGAAGCTCTGAGGTAGATCAGCAGATCCGGCGGAGCAATAAGACCACTCATCAGGTCGAACAGGCCCAGATAATTTTCGTAGTCACGCGAGCTCATCAGACCCATATCGTGGAGATTGGCTGCAAAGATCACTGCGTCCTCATAAATGGTACGATCCTGCACAACACTTTCATCTTCCTGCTGAATTTTTACGATGGTTGAAAATCGGCTCTTCAGGAAACTAACCTGAAGATTAAAAGCCCATCGTTTCATATCATTGTAGAAGTCGGCCAGGTAAGGATTCTCATCCACTTCCTCGTAATGAACGTCCCACCTGTAATGCCGGGCCAAAAGTCCGGCAAGTGTTGTCTTTCCGGCTCCGATATTTCCGGCAATGGCTACATGCATATCCCTTTCCTTATTGGTTCATCTTTAACAGATCATCAATATAATCACGGTTGTTGGCCAGTCTTGGCACCTTGTTCTGTCCGCCCAGTTTGTTTCGTGCTTTCATCCAGTCGAAGAACAAGCCTTTCCGGGCTACCACCACTTCCGGTGGTCCCAGGGTAATGTTTTTGTATCGTTTGGCTTCATAATCACTGTTCACTTCCTGAAGAGTTGAATCCAGCTTGTCCCGAAATTTCTCCAGAGAATCAGGGTCCTTTTCAAATTCCACAAGCCACTGATGTCCCCCCTTGCTTCCGGCCGTCATATACAACGGGCCGGCCGTGTATTCCTTTATGACTGCCCCTGTGGCCTGACAGGCTGCATCCAGACTCTTAATGGCATTATCGATGATCACCTCTTCTCCAAATGCATTGATGAAATGTTTGGTTCGTCCCGAGATAATGATTTTAAACGGATAACGAGAGGTAAACCTGAGGGTATCGCCAATCATATATCGCCACAAACCACCGTTTGTAGATATGATTACCGCATAATCCTTATTCAGTTCAACCTCATCAAGCATGAGGGTTTCAGGTTTCTCTTTTCCCAGTTCACTCATGGGCATAAATTCATAGAAGACACCGTAATCAAGCATCAAAAGCATGGAACTGGATGAGGGATTGTCCTGAATGCCAAAAAAACCTTCCGATGCGTTATAGGTCTCCACATAATGCATCTGGTCGGAGGGGATCAACTCTTTGTATTGCTGTCGGTAGGGGGTGAAGTTAATTCCCCCGTGAATAAAGAGTTCGAGATTGGGCCATATTTCCAGAAGATTGTTCTTACCCGTTTTCTTAAGAATATGCCGGATCAGTACCAGAAACCATGAAGGAACCCCCGCCAGGGAAGTGACATTCTCCCGGACCGTGATCTCAGTCATCTTTTCCAGTTTTTCTTCCCACTCTTCCATCAGGGCCACACCCGGTCCAGGGGTTTTCAGGAACTGAGTCCAGAATGGTAGGTTTTCGATCAAAATGGCTGAAAGGTCACCATAATAAGACTCGTTACTGAAATTGTTGATCTGATGGCTCCCCCCAAGGGTAAGTGTTTTACCGGTAAAAACTTCATTATCCGGAAAATTGTCATTGTACAGCGCCATGACATCACGTCCACCCCTGAAGTGACAAGTCTCAAGAGAAATTTTAGTCACGGGAATGAATTTGCTTTTAGAGGAGGTTGTTCCCGATGATTTGGCAAACCATTTTGTTGCCCCCGGCCACAAGACATCTTTTTCACCATTTCGCAGCCGTTCTACATAAGGTTCTATGTCTTCATAACTCTGAACGGGAACTCGTTCACGAAACTGGCGTATGCTACGGATATTGGCATAATCGTGTTGTTGCCCCCATTCAGTATTCCGGGCCTGTTCAATCAACGAGAAAAATGTGGACTCCTGCACTTCCATCGGGGCCTTCCGGAAAAGCTCGATCTGAGACAACCTCCGGGCGTTGAAAAGACCTACAATACTGGGGATAATGGCCATACTCAAAAAACCTTTTTTTGTTTAGGTTGTAAATATAAATAATTTTGCTGCAATGATTCAAAGAACCAGGGACCCGATCAAACAAACTTAACATCACATGAGCTATTTTGACATCATGGCCGGCATTCTTTTGATCCTGGCCGGCCTGAAAGGCCTGAAGAACGGATTGGTGAAGGAACTGGCCGGTCTGGCCGCCCTTTTGCTGGGGATCATCGTGGCCGTTCAGTTCTCCGGAATAACGGCCGGTTTACTGTCGGGTTTGTTCCAATCACATCACATGAACATCATCGCTTTTCTGATCACTTTTATCATTGTGGTGTTGTTGGTTCATATTATAGCCCATCTGCTGCATTCCCTGGTACATGCCATAGCCCTTGGTGTGTTCAACAGAATTCTGGGGCTTGTGTTCGGGGCCTTAAAAGCGGGTTTTATCATCAGCATTATTCTGCTGGGACTGGATGTTTTCGGACTGGAACAGACGGTGATCCCCCCCAAAGAGCAGGAAAGATCGAAGCTTTATCCTCCGGTGAGAAACGCCGCTCCCATGATATTCGATCTGTTCGAACAAGATCTGGACGATCTCTTACGACCCGGACCGGAAGAACAAAGCCCCGCCACCGTATAAGCCGGTCCGGTTTTTATTCGTATTTTTGCACGCCAATTTACAACAGGACTGATTATGAATTTTGTAGAAGAACTCAAATGGAGAGGTATGATCCACGACATCATGCCCGGAACAGAGGAACAGCTGGAAAAAGAATTAACCACAGCTTATGTAGGCATTGATCCCACCGCCGATTCACTCCACATCGGGCATCTTGTTGGTGTGATGATGTTACGGCACTTCCAGGCAGCAGGTCACCGTCCCGTGGTCCTTCTGGGCGGGGCAACCGGCATGATCGGCGATCCTTCCATGAAGTCGGAAGAACGGAACCTCCTGGACGAAAAGACCCTTCGTCACAATCAGCGATGCCTGAAAGAGCAACTGGCAAGCTTCCTGGATTTTGAAAATGAACAAGAGAACCGGGCCCTGATGGTGAACAACTACGACTGGATGAAGGATTTCTCCTTCCTGGCATTCATTCGTGATGTGGGCAAACACATTACTGTCAATTATATGATGAGTAAGGACTCCGTCAAAAAAAGACTGGGAAGCGACTCCAATGAAGGCCTGTCTTTTACCGAATTCACTTATCAATTGGTGCAGGGTTATGATTTTCTGCATCTATACCGTCAACACCACTGCAAGCTGCAAATGGGCGGCTCCGACCAATGGGGGAACATCACCACAGGAACCGAACTCATTCGCCGCATGGCCGGCGGAGAAGCTTTTGCCCTGACCTGCCCCCTCATCACCAGGGCTGACGGAGGTAAATTCGGAAAAACCGAAGCCGGCAACGTGTGGCTCGACCCCAACCGAACCAGCCCCTATAAATTCTATCAGTTCTGGCTTAACGTCTCGGATGCGGACGCCGAAAAATACATTAAGATATTTACCCTTTTCCCCCGGGAAGAGATCGAAAACCTGATCTCCCAACACAAGGAGGCCCCCCATCAGAGGATCCTCCAGAAACGACTGGCCGAAACAGTTACCAAACTGGTTCACGGAAAAGAAGCCCTGGATACAGCCATCGAGGCCTCGCAGATACTGTTCGGCAAGTCGGTGACAAGTACCCTCAGAAAACTCGATGAGAAAACCCTCCTCTCCGTATTCGAAGGGGTTCCGGTTTTCAATATTTCCAGAAATGAACTCAAACAGGGCATCGGAATCATCGACCTGGTGGCAGAAAAAACTGAAGCACTTCCGTCAAAAGGAGAAGCACGGCGCACCATAAAAGGCGGCGGACTGGGCCTGAATAAAGAGAAGATCACCTCGGAAGATCACCTCGTTGGAACGTCTGATCTGCTCAACGACAAGTACCTGTTGATCCAGAAGGGTAAAAAGAATTATTATCTGATCATTGCAGAATAAGGTTATCTATTATGAAATCTTCCTTTGCCCATTTTGGCGGATTCGGGAAATTGCTCCTCCTGGTGCTGATGGTTTTCGTCAGCTTTATGATCTTTTCGCTTCTGGCTCTCCTGGCAGCCCTGCCATTTATGGATTTTTCGCTGACAAGCAGCCCAACAGAGGGTTTGCCACTGGACGTATTGAAATATTTTCAGATCGTCCAGAGTTTTTCCGTATTCATTATCCCATCCCTGTTGGCCGGTCTTATATTCTGGGGACATATGACCAGGGGTATCGGCTTTTTTCAACCCCGGGGGTCCATGGTCATGTTAAGTTTTCTGGTCATTATTGCCGCCCAGCCCCTGGTCAGTTACCTCGGCATATGGAACAGCCAGATGCAGTTACCTGAAGCTCTCCGGGGAGTGGAACAATGGATGGAACACTCGGAAAATAATGCCCGGGATATTATTTATCGCTTTCTGGATACCCCGCAAACCAGCCTGGTAATCCTGAATGTATTGATGATCGTTATTTTGCCGGCCCTTGGAGAAGAAATGCTTTTTCGGGGCGTTCTGCAGCCGGTTTTTCATGAATGGCTTCGAAGCAAACACCTGGCCGTATGGATTACAGCCTTCCTTTTCAGCGCCATTCACCTCCAGTTCTTTACATTCCTGCCCCGGTTCTTTCTGGGACTGGCCCTGGGCTATTTGATGCTTTGGGGCAGAAACATATGGTATCCCGTGGCTGGTCATTTTGCCAATAATCTCCTTTCGCTCATTGTCTTTTATTCCTACCGCCACACCAGTCCTGACATAAACCCCCTTGAGCCAGGGGCAGAAGAACTTTCCCCATTTTGGTTGGTCCCCGGACTGGTTTTAACAATTGCACTTTTTGGGCATTTCTTCAGGCAAGGCAACAAGTTGATAAAACAACACACTGATGTCCGGCAAAACAACTAGTGTCGTGTCAAGCAAAAAATCCCGGACAATAGTAAAAATTTCATAAAATTGTTTGTAGAATGTATAGCGAATTATTATGTTTGCTCCCGCAATTAATAATTTTTTAACCAAAAAACTAGCCCTGCTATGAAAAAGCATTTCATGTGTTTATTAATCGGGAGCGCTATGCTCATTTCCTGCGATGACAGCAATGATGATTCTCCCAAAGAAGCCTCTATTGAAATTACTGAAGAAAATGTCGGACCCGACGCTTTCGCTGTAACATGGGAACCAGTGGAAGATGCCGTCTATTATGATGTGGTCATCTCCCCGGATGACAATGATCAAAGTCGCATGGTAGAATCCGGAACTTCTCTTGATTTCGATGAATTACTGGCCGATACAGAATACGAAATATCTGTCACCGCCGGGGCTTCATTCGAATCCGAGCAGATCACAGGCAAAGGTTCTCTTACCATAACCACTGAAGCCCTCCCGGAGGAATTCATCGGAACCTGGCAATATGAATACGAAGAACTGGTTGCCACCTATGTATTCAATGCCGACGGGACCGGAACCTATACTTATGACAACGATCAAAAGGACATCCGCTGGAAAGCAAATGATGAGGAAATAACCATCACGACTTATGAAGAAAGCGGAACCTCCCAGGAAGAATCTTTGGAATATTCATTCAATGATAACAAAGATCTTCTTACCATTGAAGGCACTCATTTTTTTAAGCAATGAGCCCGGTCTAAAAAGCATCTTTATTGCCAAACTCTTCGTTGTTTGAAATTTTGGCATCCTCATTAACAATCAGTTAACTCCGGTACAAAAATTTAAAACGCCTCGATTTTGACAAAAATATGCCTTTTTATACCGCACTCAGCAATAATTTCTGAAAGTTGAGGCTTTTAAGGGCCCTGAACAGAAAAGTAACATTGCCGGGAAAGATACCATCCCGGATACAATGATAAAAGCACTTTCTGCTCAGGGTCTTTTTTTTCTTCCCGGCCAATCCTCCCCATTATCTCAAAACGCTGCAAACAGGAACATCCTCCCAGAAAAACAACCGCCACTCAGAAGGGCTAATTTTACAAAAACGATATATCATATTAAATTATCGTCTTATTTGTTTATATTTAGCCCCTTAAATACAAGATATCAAAAGATAACGAACACATTTAAAACGGATAACCCGGGCACTTTCCCTGAAACCTTAACCAAACAGCCTGTCCCGGATGATATCTCTGCTTTCTGAAGGCGGGGAAGACACACTTTCCCGGATATCCGGGAAAGAATGCCATTTTTGTACAAATTGAAACCATCGTCTTTAATTATTGTCAATAAATTTTAAAATCAATGGTCATGTTCCAGGGTATTGCAAACCAGATTACTGAAGCCCAAAAAGAAACACAAAAACAAGAGGCTCTTTTAAGATACAATCAGTTACTTGAAAAGAATCTTAAAGCGGAACTACGTAAGCAAAAAAAGGCCGAAACGGCCCTGGGGAGAAAATCTATCCCCGGATTTGATGCACATGCCATAAATCAGTATTCAGGGCTTAAATCGTTCTTTTTCGCCGTTTTTGAAAAACAGGAAAAGGAAAAAGAAAAAAAACGCGCCGAATTCATAGAAAGTAGTTTGTATTACAATGCATCCTCTGAAATCATTGACTTTTTCAAAGATGAACAACAAAAACTGGCCAAACAACTTAAAGCACCCAAAGAAGTCAAAAGTCTTCAACGCATTGTATCAAAGATCAAATCGGGCACTCTCGATAAATACTATTATCAGGAAGTCTCTACCATGTTCCAGTTTGTCGACCGTTCAGCCCGGATAGAGGCGGTTGATGAAGAACTTGGGCGTGTGATTAATATGGGGGAAGAAGCCCTCACCATTCTCCGTAAAATAATCAAAGATCTGAAGCAGGAAGAAAACTGGGGGTCATGGGAAGACTTCTTTTCAAAAAATTCAGATCCCGACAAAATCCCTCCCACAGGAATGGATTTTGCATATGAAAAAGCTCCCCAGGCTGACGCCAGGACAAGAGCCTTCTCAATGCTGGTGGAACCATTCATCGAAGGGCGCGATATGAAGCTTCATGCCGGGAACCTTCAGGATCTTATTGAATCATTCATCAACAATATGGTTTATGACTGGAAATACAACTCAAAACCAAAAAACACCCTCTCGAAGACCAGTCAAACACTGAACAGCCTGAATATGGTTCTACACGGACTGAATTCGCTCCAGGAACAGAACAAAAACGAAAAATCACTGATGGAAATTGAACGTGAAAAGCGCATCAAAAAGACAGAAGAATATGTCAAACAAAAACTCAGTGAGAGAATTTGATGCCAATATCTGGGATACAACAGATCCAAACCCTAATCTCACTGCTTTTACCATGTTTTTCACTCTTCCCGAAGTGGAAATTTTCACTTAACGACCTATTAAAACATTTTGATGCCAAATTTTATCATTATTGGATCGATGAAATGTGGAACCACAAATTTGGCCTGTTATCTTTCGCAACATCCTGAAGTATATATTTCCACTCCTGACAAAATTGATTTTTTCAGTAACGACCATATATTCCAAAAAGGACAAGCATATTATGAATCCTTTTAAAAAGATGCAGGGAATGCATAACTGGGGGAAAAGATAATCTATTCATTTATCCTTTCCCCGCAAAACATTTTCTCTGCCGGAGAAACAACCGAAAAGAAAGAAAACTGTTCAAAACGACATAATGTCCTCTTCCTTCTTCTCCAACAATTCATCTACTTTGGCTATATATTTATCGGTAAGTTTCTGAACCTGATTCTCGGCATCTTTTTCCAGGTCCTCTGCAAGCCCTTCCTTTTTCATTTTTTTTAGCTCGTCATTGGTTTCCCGACGGGTATTCCTGATACTGATCCGGGCATCCTCTCCCTCTTTTTTCACCTGTTTTACCAGGCCCTGACGCCGTTCCTCGGTCAGTGGGGGAACATTGATGCGAATAATGTCGCCATTATTGTCCGGGTTGAGCCCCAGATTGGCATTCATAATGGCCTTCTCAATGGGACCGATCATCCCCTTTTCCCAGGGCTGAATGGCGATGGTCCTGGGGTCAGGTGTGTTAACACTGGCCACTTGCTGAAGAGGGGTCATCGAACCATAATACTCGACCAAAACGCCGTCAAGCATCCGGGGGTTGGCTTTTCCCGCCCGGACTTTCCCAAGCTCACTGTCAAGGTGCTCAATGGCCTTTTGCATTTTCTCTTCAGTACTCTCAATCAGTATTTGAACATCGTCTTCCATGGCTGTATGTTTGATTGGTTTATACCGTTTTTGTACAACTGTGAACAAAAATATAAAACTTTGAGACAAATAGAAATATTCAACCCACTAACAGCCAAAAATAATCTGATGAGCCGTTTCCTGCTATTCTGATAATCCGGAGCTGATTCAGTCCAAACCCGGAAATTAAAAATGAATATGCCTTTACAATAGTCCGTTAATCTTTTGCAAGTATTTGTTATTCGGTTGTTTAAGATTCAAAAGTTGTTTTTATTAAAATGCAGATTATCAAAAATATATGAATCATCTTAAATCTAAAAATCTAACGATCTATTGTCTGTGTATTCTCATGTTATAAAACAGGTTGCCAACAATAATTTGAAGGACAAAAAATCCTATATTTGTTGTTGCATTCCTTCAAAAACTCACTCAGGTTGTTAAAATTCACAACAAAGGTGTGAAAAGATCCTTTAATTTCACGCCCTCCGGATGAGGCCAACTTAGATCAGTTATAAATAAAGAACAATTTCTTTAATTTTCTTAGCGAATAAAAAAAGTAGCATCTACCTTTGCGGCCGATTCCCAAAAGGGTAACTAAATATCAATAGACCGTTAGATTTTTAGATATAAGATTTAAGATCAATCGTATAACATTAATAATCTGCCTCTTAGCAGAAATAATGCACGTTTTTTAAACAACTAAAAATCAAGTTTTTGCAAAAGTTTAACGGACTATTGTAAATATAAGAAACAAACAAAAAGAATGAATTTATGAGCAGTACACTTGGTTCTTCTATTGGGAAGAAGCTACTGATGAGCTTGTCGGGGCTTTTTCTGATCTCGTTCCTGGTTATTCACCTTACCGTGAACTCACTTCTTCTGGTGCCCGACGGGGGCGACCTGTTCAATGCAGCAGCCCATTTTATGGCCACCACACCTGCCATCCGGGTCATTGAGCCATTACTGGCAGTGGGATTTCTCATTCATATTCTCTGGGGTGTCAAGATAACACTGGATAACCGGAGAGCTCTGGGGGATGCCCGCTATGCTTCGGGAAATAAAACCTGGGGAGTCTCATGGGCATCTCAGAATATGCTGGTTCTGGGCATCACCGTTGGCGCATTTCTGGTTCTGCACCTTGCCAATTTCTGGATAAAAATGAGACTGACAGGGGACCCTCTGCTGGACCATACAACAGTAGAAATTGCCGGCGTTGACACCGAGGTGGAAAATGCTTATGCACTGGTCAACCATACCTTCAGCTACTTGTGGATCGTCATCGTTTACGTGATCGGTGCTGTCGGCCTGGCCATTCACCTCTCACATGGCTTCTGGTCGGCCTTCCAGACACTGGGGCTCAGCAACACCATCTGGCGCAAGCGCCTTTCAATTCTGGGAAATATCTTTGCCTGGATTATCGGGCTGGGATTTTCGCTGATCCCCATTCTTCAGTATTTGTTCTATCAAGGCTAATTTTTAAACCGGAGTAACTATGGTAAAAATAGATGCAAAAATTCCCGAAGGGCCCATAGCTCAAAAGTGGGAAAACTATAAAGCAAATCAAAAACTGGTCAACCCTGCCAACAAAAGAAAGCTGGACATTATTGTTGTCGGCACAGGATTGGCAGGAGCTTCAGCCGCAGCCTCATTCGGTGAACTGGGCTTCAATGTAAAAGTATTTACAATACAGGACTCTCCGCGCCGGGCACACTCCATTGCTGCTCAGGGTGGGATCAACGCGGCCAAAAACTATCCCAACGACGGCGATTCAGTCTACCGTCTGTTTTATGACACCGTCAAAGGGGGGGACTATCGCGCCAGGGAGGCCAACGTTTACAGACTCGCAGAGGTGAGCAACAGCATCATCGACCAGTGTGTGGCCCAGGGTGTTCCCTTTGCCCGCGAATACGGGGGACTTCTCGACAACCGCTCTTTCGGCGGAGCACAGGTAAGCCGTACCTTCTACGCCAAAGGACAGACCGGCCAACAACTTCTGCTCGGTGCTTATCAGGCCCTGATGCGACAGGTGAACGAAGGGAATGTGGAGCTTCACACCCGGAACGAAATGGCGGAAATCGTCATGGTGGACGGAAAAGCCCGCGGGATTATTTCAAGAAATCTTGTCACAGGCGAACTTGAGCGCCATTTCGGCCACGCTGTGGTTTTGGCCACCGGCGGTTACGGCAACACCTTCTTCCTTTCGACCAATGCCATGGGATCCAACGGATCAGCAATATGGAAGGCTTACAAGAAAGGGGCTATGTTTGCCAATCCCTGCTTTGCACAGATCCATCCAACCTGTATTCCTGTACATGGCAAGTTTCAAAGCAAACTGACGCTGATGTCGGAATCCCTGCGCAACGACGGTCGAATATGGGTCCCCAAAAAGAAAGAAGACGCCGAAGCCATCAGGGCCGGTAAATTGAAACCAACCGATATTGCCGAAGAAGATCGCGATTATTACCTGGAACGCCGTTACCCTGCCTTCGGGAATCTTGTTCCCCGCGACGTGGCCTCACGCGCTGCCAAAGAACGGTGCGACGCCGGATACGGTGTCGGTAACACCGGACTGGCGGTTTATCTCGATTTCAAATCGGCCATCGAACGTCTGGGACGCGATGCCATAGAAGCCCGTTACGGAAATCTTTTCCAGATGTATGAAAAGATCGTGGACGAAAATCCTTACGAAACGCCCATGATGATTTACCCGGCTATTCACTACACAATGGGAGGCATCTGGGTGGATTATGAACTGCAAACCTCTGTTCCGGGACTTTTCTGTGCCGGAGAAGCCAATTTCTCCGATCACGGGGCCAACCGCCTGGGTGCTTCTGCTTTGATGCAGGGACTGGCCGACGGCTATTTCGTTCTGCCTTATACGATTCAAAACTACCTGGCCGATGACATTGCCACGCCACGTATGTCCACGGAAGAAAAAGAGTTCGAAGAAGCAGAAAAATCTGCCCGTGAGCATTTCGACAAGATCATGAACATTCAGGGAGAACGAACAGTCGATAGTATCCACAAAGAACTCGGACTGGTCATGTGGGATTTTGTGGGAATGGCTCGTAATAAGGAAGGTCTGCAAAAGGCCATCGAAAAGATTGAAGCCCTTAAAAAAGAGTTCTGGAACAATGTGCGCATTCCGGGATCGGCTAATGACCTCAACGTTGAGCTGGAAAAAGCCAGCCGCCTGGCCGACTTCATCGAGATCGGGGAACTGATGGCCCGTGATGCTCTGCACCGCGAGGAATCCTGCGGAGGACACTTCAGGGAGGAATACCAGACCCAGGAAGGGGAAGCCCTCAGAAACGACGATGAATTCGCTTATGCCAGCTGCTGGGCCTACAAGGGTGAAGACAAGGACCCGGAACTTCACAGGGAAAATCTGACATTTGAAGTGGTAAAACTCGTTCAGCGCAATTACAAGTAACCGGGATGTTAATTTAAAATGGCTTTTTTATCATGGAAAAAACAATAAATATCAAACTCAGGGTTTGGCGCCAGGCTGGCCCCAAAGCCAAGGGCCGGTTTGAAACCTATCAACTCAAAGATATAACAACCGACAGCTCTTTTCTTGAGATGCTCGACATTCTGAATGAACAACTCATCACCAAAGGAGAAGAGCCGGTGGCTTTCGACCACGACTGCCGTGAGGGCATCTGTGGCACATGCTCCCTCTACATCAACGGGCGCCCACACGGGCCAGACGATGATATTACAACCTGCCAGCTCCATATGCGGAAGTTCAAAGACGGCGAGACCATCACCATCGAACCATGGCGGTCGGCAGGATTTCCGGTGATCAAAGACCTTATCGTCGATCGTACCGCCTTTGATAAGATCATTGCCGCCGGAGGATATGTCTCGGTTAACACCGGAGGCGTCCCGGATGCCAATGCCATTCCGATCTCCAAGGAAAATGCAGATGAAGCGATGGATGCGGCTACCTGTATCGGATGCGGTGCCTGCGTGGCAGCCTGCAAGAACGGCTCGGCCATGTTGTTCGTTTCAGCAAAAGTGAGCCAACTGGCATTGCTCCCCCAAGGTCGCGTGGAAGCCGAACGAAGAGCCAAAAATATGGTGGCAAAAATGGATGAACTGGGATTCGGTAACTGCACCAACACGGGTGCATGCGAAGTAGAGTGCCCAAAAGGCATTTCACTGGCAAACATTGCACGACTGAACAGGGAATTCCTTACGGCCAAAGCTCATGACTGACATCTTCCGTGTACTTATTTCAACCGCTGTTCCCAACCGGAACAGCGGTTTTTTTCAACAAAAAACCTGTAATGCTTCGCACAAAAAAAATTATTACCTGATAACAAGAAACCGTCAACCCTTTGCAGCAACCTATGTATCAGCCTTTTTAAACTTTTATTAGTTCTTTTGTTATGTCACAAAAGGGAGCAACTTTTCCTTCCAGCTTCGAGCTTTCAGCTTTGAGCTTCGAGCTACTACTGACTCTGCGACTGAGCTACTGACATCTAAGATCTAAAATTCCATTACAACAAAAGAACACCTAAATTTTCTTTACCAGATCTTTTCTACCACAGATTATGCAAAAACGGTTCTGATCGTTATCTTTACCGCAAATACTTTCGGAATCTGTTCTTCCGCCTTCCTACCCGCTTTTCTCATACCCGAATCCACCCGCAGGAAAACCCTCTCCCTTAAAATTCCTCCCTTCACCCTCTCAACCCAGGAATTTCCGAAAATCCGGCCCGATAAATCACAAAATGAGTTATCATTATGTTACAAAACGAGCCACAAATCTTTTTTCACCTGGGGTTTCCCAAAACAGGATCAACCTATCTGCAAAGAAGGATCTTCCCCTACATCCCGGGGATCCATTTCTTCAAAAAACACCATTTCCGAAAATTCAGGCATTTGAAGCCACTTCCCGGTCATAAGTACTTTTTTACCTACGAAAAAGATATTGACATCAAGGAGGCCATGGACCAAATCAAAGAGAAATTTCCCGATAACAGTTATATCATCCTCGTATTCCGCCCCCACTATAGCTGGATCGTTTCTAAATACAAATATTACATTCGGAAATTCGGATACCTGGATTTTAAAGGCTACTTTTCCACCGATGCTCCCTGTTATCTCAACATCGGTCCCGATATTTATAATTCAACGGCCGATTATGCCGCCCGCCTTTTCAACAACCGCGTTTTGTTGCTCAATTTCGATGAACTGAAACTTTCACCGGAAAGTTTCATGCGTAAAATATACGATTTCATGGGCCTCGGAAAAGAAGAAGAGGTGGCGGTTTCGGAGAAATTGGTCAAGCCCTCTTTTTCCATTAAGCAATTAAAAATACTCCGTCGCTTCAATGATCTTTACCGTTACCAAAAAATGAATTCAAGTTCTAAAATCCTCAATTTCGCCCATCACAAATACCGCCAATTTGTGTTGCACACAGTGGCCTTTTTTGCCCGTTTTGCTCCCGCCGATACCGCAGGTCTCGAAAAGGAGTTAACCGACCGCAGGCCGGTCATTGAAGACCATTTTAGCGAGGACTGGGAAAAGATGCTGAAAAGGTTTGCCTGATCAGATTTTTTTGAAAGCCCAATCAATAGATTGTTAGATTTTAAAAAAGATTAGTAGCTCAGTTGCAGAGTCAGTAGTAGCTCGAAGCTCGAAGCTCAAAGCTCGAAGCTGGAAGCTCAAAGCTGGAAGGAAAAGTTGCTCTCTTTTGCGACATAACCAAAGAACCAACAAAAATGTATATGATTGAATTTCGGTTGTTTACATATTTTGTTAGATAAAAGTAACCTGGCCGCGGGGAAGCTGGAAGCTGTTAGCTGTTAGCTGTTAGCTGTTAGCTCTTAGCTGTTAGCTGTTTGTAGCTCAGTCGCAGAGTTAGTAGTCAGTAGTAGCTGAAAGCTCAAAGCTGGAAGCTCAAAGCTGGAAGGAAAAGTTGCTCTCTTTTGCGACATAACCAAAGAACCAACAAAAATGTATATGATTGAATTTCGGTTGTTTACATATTTTGTTAGATAAAAGTAACCTGG
>JAWOCV010000133.1:0-17878 GCA_046483585.1 Marinilabilia sp. | reverse complement strand
ACAGAAGAAAAAGTTTTTTTTAAAAATGGTGTGCCTGATGATTCTGTTGACAATGAAATAGATTTGAATCAATTTAGTAATTTCTCAGAAGCTTACCATCGTTTAATTGCTGATCTTACGCTCTTGAATGTTGAAAAAATTAATTTGATACTGACCAGGAATGACGATGTGAAGAAAATCTATGTGAGCGGTGGATTTGCCCGCAATGAAATATATGTGACATTGCTGGCGAAATTTTACCCGAATAAAGAAGTCGTCACTTCGGAAGTTGATAATTCAACAGCTTTAGGTGCAGCTTTAAGTATATGGGATGTAATGGAATCCGGTTCCCCGGTTGTTGAATTGGGTCTTGATCAGTGAGCTTGACCAATTCTCCTGAGGGGGGTGATTCCTAAATTAGTGCCCGTCTATAGAGTGGACAGACACTAATTAGCTTACTGAAAAACAAATATTATGCTTATTTTGAGAATGTTATAACTTTGTTTGATTTATGGAAGTGCAAGGTTTTTGTAAATAATCAGAAAACAGCTTTGCACTTCTCATCCCAAAACAGTGTTTTAGGACATAATTTTAGCATTTTTCTGTTCTAAGGGAAGGTTTCAAAAAAGCTAAACATGTTATTATTCAAACGGCGGGGTGGCCCGTCCGTTTTCCGGGCCTGCCTGGCGGGTTATGAAAAATAAAGCTTGATGTTTAAACGAATATTTGCTCATATAACAGGTTTCAAATATGAAAAACGGCAGACAGGCCGGCGGATAGAGGAAGGCCAAAATGGGAGACTTTAATACGGATAAAATTTACTTTTTAAGGTCGTATTGAACTCGCAAATGTTTCAGATAGAAAGCCTTTGTGCTGGGTTAAAAAATCATAGCTATATGCTCGTTTCACGGTCTTGCGCAATGGCCGAAAATTTTGGCTTTCGCGGGCCTGCCTGACGGTTTATGAAAACGAATCATTCTGATATTTGGATGTAAAAACAATAAAATGAATGGTTGTATATATTTAAAACGGCAGGCAGGCTGATAGGTTTAAACGGACTAGTCCCGATATAGGTTTTGTAAAGTTTTTGTGAAAAACTCACAAAAACCATAATCGGGATTTGTTTCTTTTTGGGGCAATGCCAAAAAGAAAATCAATAAAGAAATGAAAAATTGAGCTGCTGATTTTTTCAGAAGGTCCCAAATATATTTTATACGAAACGAGCATGGCAAAGCTAGCCACAATAAAAGCATGTATAAGTTCTTGGATGCGAATCTGCCTGTCCATATTAATGAAAGATAGATCCTGATTTTTGACGAAAATTCTTTTGAGAAAAAAGCTTCTTTTCGATAAAACATAAGGCAGGTTCCATTCGACCTTAATAAATAAATTTTATACGAATGAAACGAGCATGACAGGGAGTGTCACAAAAGAACATGTATAAGACCCAATCATGCGAGTTCCATCAGACCAATAACTTAGACAAACTTTATACTGATGAAACAATAGTCCGTTAAACTTTTGCAATACCTTGTAATTCAATTGTTTAATTTTCCGGGGTTGCTCAGGTTAAATCAAAGTATATCAATGTTGTACGAATTCTCTTATATCTTACATCTAAAAATCTAACGATCTATTGAATGAAAGGGAGATTAGGGATAATCAAACCGTTACCGTATCACCGCGGTTTTTCCCGGCCTCTTTTTGCAAAAAAAGAGATCGCTCCCGGATATGATTCGCGAGTTTTTTCCCAAAGTAGAAACCCATAATACGTTAATGCTATGCCGAAAATTGAAAACTACAATTTCTCAGGAAAGAAGGCCATTGTAAGGGTCGATTTCAATGTACCCCTGAACGAAAAATTTGAGATCACCGATGATTCCCGTATCAAAGCGGCTTTGCCAACTTTGAAAAAGATCATTTCCGATGGCGGGTCGGTTATCGTGATGTCTCACCTGGGCCGTCCCAAAGGAAAATATAACCCCGATATGTCGATGAAATACATCCAGGGAAGGCTGGCAGAACTATTAGGGGTTGAAGTGCTTTTTGCGGAAGATTCCGTCGGGCCTGATGCCAAAGAGAAGGCAGCTATTCTGAAACCCAAACAGGTATTGATGCTTGAGAACCTTCGGTTCCATGCCGAAGAAGAGGGTAAACCCAAATTGCCCGATGATGCTTCCGATGATCAGAAAAAGGCTGCCAAGGCTGAAATGAAAGAGAAGCAGAAGGAATTTTCAAAAGGACTGGCGGCTCTGGCCGATGTGTATGTGAACGACGCCTTCGGTACGGCCCATCGTGCTCATGCATCAACGGCCCTCATTGCCGATTATTTCGATGCAGACAGCAAGATGTTTGGCTATCTCATTGAGAAAGAACTTAGAAGTCTGGACAAGGTTTTGAAAAACCCCGACAGACCTTTTACGGCCATCATGGGCGGTGCCAAAGTGTCGACCAAGATCACCATCATCGAAAATCTGCTGGACCGGGTCAATAACCTGATCCTTGGCGGAGGGATGACGTATACCTTTATAAAAGCCCATGGCGGAAATGTAGGGGATTCCATTTGTGAGCACGAATACCTCGATCTGGCCCTCAAGATAGAGAAGATGGCTAAGGAAAAAGGGGTCAATCTTTATCTGCCCACCGATGTGGTGGCCGCCGATGCATTTGACAACGATGCCAATACAAAGATTATCCCTGTTGATCAGATTCCTGAAGGCTGGGAAGGATTGGATGCCGGACCCGAATCCATTGAGGCATTCAAGGAAGTGATCAAAAACTCCAAAACCATTCTGTGGAACGGACCGGTGGGTGTTTTTGAGATGGACAATTTTGCCAAAGGTTCACGTGCCGTGGCCGATGCCATTGCCGAAGGAACCCAAAAGGGAGCATTCTCCCTGATAGGTGGGGGCGATTCAGTGGCTTGTATCAACAAATTCGGCCTGGCCGATGAGGTTTCATACATCTCTACTGCCGGTGGAGCCTTACTTGAATACCTCGAAGGGAAAGATCTTCCGGGCATCAAAGCGATCCGTGGATAAACGCCTGTCATGAAAATACATTACCCGTCGGGGCGGAGCTTTGTGTCCGTACCCGCCGGGTTTTTTTAATACCGCCGGAGGGACAACTGAAAATTTCAAGATACGACCATGAGACTACTGTACATCCTTTCCATACATTTGTATGGCCTGCTTTTGTCATTGATGGCCCCTTTCCATGAAAAGGCCCGGCTGATGAAGAAGGGGCGGAAGAATGTATGGCGCCGGATAAGCGACCGGCCTCTGCGGGGGAGCGCTGTGGTTTGGATCCATTGTGCTTCCCTCGGCGAGTTTGAACAGGGAAGGCCGGTCATCGAAGCCATTAAAGAAAAGCATCCCGGAAAGAAGATTGTCCTTACCTTTTTCTCTCCCTCAGGTTATGAGATCCGGAAAAATTATCCCCTTGCCGATCTGGTGACCTATCTTCCGGCCGACACTCCCGGAAATGCAGAGCGGTTCATCGATGCCCTGAAACCGGAGGTTGCCATTTTTGTCAAGTATGAATTCTGGCCGTTTTTTTTAAACACCCTGAAAAAACGCGGCATTCCGCTTTACAGCATCTCCGCCATCTTCCGGAAAGAACAGATCTTTTTCCGGTGGTACGGGCGGTGGTTTCGCAACGCTTTGAAGGCTGTGACCAAATTTTACGTTCAGGATAAGGCCTCGGGAGAATATCTTGCATCCATTGGTTTGAACAATTATGCCGTGACCGGTGATACCCGGTTCGACCGTGTTAAAGCCATTGTAGCCTCAGCAAAGGAGGTCCCCGAAGCGGCTGAATTTGCTGCTCATGCATCCCTGGTATTGGTTGCCGGCAGTACCTGGCCCCCCGATGAGGACATCCTGGCACGTTACATCAATCAGACGCCTGACGGTGTGCGGATGATCATCGCCCCCCATGAAGTGCATGAAGCCCGTATTGCCAGGCTGGAGGAGCAGCTGGAAGTTCCCTGCTTCCGTTACTCCCGCTGCGAAGGAGGCATCCCGGAAGGCAAAAAAGTCATGATCGTGGATACCATCGGACTGTTGTCGGCCATTTACCGGTACGGGCACATAGCCTATATAGGCGGAGGATTCGGGAAAGGCATCCACAACACTCTGGAAGCAGCTACTTATGGCATTCCGGTGATCTTTGGACCCCGTTACCAGAAATTCCGTGAAGCGCGCGAACTCCTGGCAACGGGAGGCGCTTTTACGGTAAAAGACTACCGGGACTTTTTCCCTGTGGCTGAGAATCTGAGGACCGATGATGAATTCCGCCGGCAAATGGGGGAGGCCGCCGCCCGTTATGTGGATAGCATGTGCGGGGCCACCCGCGTTATTTTGGAAGAGGTCCTGGCCCACTCCGCAAAATCTTAAGGCGGGGGTCTGTCCTGTTTTACTGTATTGCGTTTATTTTAAAGGTTTTATGACCTTGTTTGATGTAGCCTGAACGATTGACTTCGTCGAACTTCGTTTCATAAATCTAAAAATCTAACGATCTATTGACTAAGACAGATGGGTGCTTTTATACAAAACGGCAGACAGATAGTTTTAAACGCTCTGCCAGCTACAAGACACCCCCTATGACGGGCATAAAAATTTACGGTCTCGAATCTTATATTTGCCTTTTACCGGAGTTATCAACAAATTTCTCCCTGCATTCCAGAATATGGAACACACCTCCGGATCCGGTTATTTGAATTGTTAATTTTCGTTGTCTTTCAACCTTTCCTGAGTCGCCTTCAGAGGGTTTGGCAATTCCAATTTCTGGAAGAAAAAGTTTCTTAAACTTTTTCAAAATTTTCTTTTTTGGAAACTTTTGCCTTGTTGATAAAATTTTAAAACCTGAAAATCAGATAAAAGATGTTTTAAAATGGAAAACTTTTGAGATTATTGAAAAAAAATGTTGCCATAAAGGAAAACACTTCATACCTTGCAGGCATAAAACGAAGGTATTTAAAAAATATTAAAAAAATCAATCATCATGGCAGAAGCAGAAGTTGGCCTTCAGTCCAAGGTGCATGGTGAAAAGACCTACACCCATGAGGAAGCTTACAATGCCGCCCTTGAATATTTTATGGGCGATGAACTCGCGGCCCGTGTCTGGGTAAACAAATATGCCCTGAAGGACTCCAACGGGTATCTCTACGAACTGACCCCCGATGACATGCATTGGCGGTTGGCAAGGGAGATTGGCCGCATTGAAAAAAAATATGCAAATCCCATGTCGGAGGAGGAGCTTTTCTGGTTGTTCCGGTATTTCAAATACATCGTTCCTCAGGGTAGCCCGATGGCAGGAATAGGGAATCCTCATCAGGTCGCGTCATTATCCAATTGTTTTGTCATTGGCGATGAAGGCCCTTCCGACTCATATGGAGGGATCATGAAAGTGGACCAGGAACAGGTGCAGCTGATGAAACGCCGCGGCGGAGTGGGACACGATCTCTCTCACATACGGCCCACCGGTTCACCCGTGAAAAATTCGGCCCTTACTTCTACCGGACTCGTTCCTTTCATGGAGCGGTTCTCCAACTCCACCCGCGAGGTGGCGCAGGACGGACGCCGCGGGGCGCTCATGCTCAGCGTCTCCATCAGACATCCCGATTCGGAAAAATTTATTGATGCCAAACTGGAAAATGGTAAGGTAACCGGGGCCAATGTGTCTGTCAAAATCGATGATGATTTCATGCAATCTGTGGTTGAGGGAAGTGAATACCGGCAACAATATCCCATTCATGCCTCTGACCCCGGGTTTGTTAAAGAGATCAATGCCCGGGAGCTCTGGGAAAAAGTGGTGCACAATGCCTGGAAATCGGCTGAACCCGGAATTCTTTTCTGGGATACCATCACCAGGGAATCGGTGGCCGACAGTTATGCCGATATGGGATACCGTACCCTCAGTACCAACCCATGTGGCGAGATCCCTTTATGTCCTTACGACAGTTGCCGGCTTATTGCCATTAATCTGTATTCGTATGTGGATAACCCCTTTACCGATAATGCCAGTTTTAATTTCGGGTTGTTCCGTGAGCATGTGGGCTATGCCCAGCGCATAATGGATGACATCATTGACCTGGAGCTCGAAAAGATCGACGGCATTCTGGCCAAGATCAATGCCGATCCTGAAGAAGAAGAGATCAAGCGGGTGGAGAAGAATCTTTGGCTGAACATCCGGAAAAAGGCCGAAGAAGGGCGCCGTACCGGCATTGGCATTACCGGTGAGGGCGATATGCTGGCTGCCCTCGGGTTGCGTTATGGCAGCGACATAGCCACCGACTTTTCGGAAGAGGTTCACAAGACGCTGGCATTGGGCGCTTACGCATCATCGGTGAAACTGGCCGCCGAAAGAGGTCCTTTCCCCATTTTTGATGCCGAGAAAGAGAAGGACAATCCTTTCATTCAACGCCTGGCAGAAGCAGAACCCGAAATGTACGGGGAGATGAAGAAACACGGGCGCCGGAACATTGCCCTGCTGACCATCGCACCAACCGGGACCACCAGCCTGATGACCCAAACCTCCAGTGGCATTGAACCGGTCTTTCTGCCGGTATACAAACGCCGTCGCAAGGTCAACCCCAATGATCCGGAAGTGCGGGTCGATTTTGTGGATGAAGTGGGCGACTGCTGGGAGGAATACATCGTGTTCCATCACAAATTCGTTACCTGGATGGAAGCCCACAATATTGACACCACCAAACAATATACCCAGGAAGAACTTGATGATCTCATCGCACGATCGCCCTATTTCAAAGCCACTTCGAATGATGTGGACTGGATGAGTAAGGTGCGTATGCAGGGGCGGGTTCAGAAATGGGTGGACCACTCCATCAGCGTTACCATTAATCTGCCATCTACAGCCACTGAAGAACTGGTGGGCCAACTTTACGTGGAGGCCTGGAAAAGCGGATGCAAAGGGGTGACCGTTTACCGCGACGGTTCCAGGGCCGGGGTACTGCTCAATAACTCCGCGAAGAAGGATGAGGAGATGGCCAAATTCCCCAAAAAACGGCCTGAAATTCTGGAAGCCGATGTGGTGCGTTTCCAGAACAACAAGGAAAAATGGATCGCTTTCGTGGGACTGCTCGACGGACGGCCTTATGAAATATTTACCGGTCTGGCCGATGATGAGGACGGAATTCTGCTCCCCAAATCGGTTCAGAAAGGGTACATCATCAAAAGTCGTGACAGCGACGGAACATCACGGTACGATTTCCAGTATGTCAACAAACGCGGCTATAAGACCACCATCGAGGGGCTCTCTTTCAAATTCCACAAAGAGTTCTGGAACTATGCCAAACTTATTTCAGGCGTTTTGCGCCACGGCATGCCCATTGATGATGTGCTCCATTTGGTGGCCGGTCTTCAGCTCGACAATGAGAACATCAATAACTGGAAGAACGGCGTGGAACGGGCTTTGAAAAAGTACATCCCCAACGGTACCCAGGCCAGAAAAGGAAATTGCGAGAATTGTGGTTCCGACAAACTGGTTTACCAGGAAGGATGCCTGATCTGTCAGAGCTGCGGGTCTTCAAAATGCGGATAATGTTAGTGCCATATTGTAATTGTTTTTGGGCGAGATCAAAGATTTCGCCCATTTTTTTGGCTTATCAGGCTGGCTACCCGACGATGGGCGAATTCTCCGGCTTCCTCCTAAACGAAGTTTTCAACTTAGTCCAAAACATTCTGAAAACCATTTTCGTTTTTCTATCTTTGCCGGAAGTGAAAAAATGGCAGGGAATGATTCGGAAAAATTTTGCAATTGCTTTGCCATCCCGGGAAAAGAGTATACCCTTTTCAAATAGCTATAGTCTCTGACATGGCGGCAGAGTGTAGGCTGCCTGCAGATCAGACATCTAAAAGATTTATAATATGAGTCCACAAAATTCGGTTCGCGTGCGTTTTGCACCAAGCCCCACCGGTCCCCTCCACATGGGTGGCGTCCGGACGGCCCTTTTCAACTATCTGTTTGCCCGTAAAGAAGGGGGGACGTTTGTCCTGCGTATTGAAGACACCGATCAGACCCGCTATGTAAAAGGTGCCGAAGATTATATTATTGAATCCCTGCGCTGGTGCGGACTCGAACCTGATGAAGGCCCCATCCGTGGCGGTTCTTATGGTCCTTACCGCCAGAGTGAACGAAAGGAACGCTACCGGGCGTATGCCGATCGTCTCATAAGTTCGGGCAATGCTTATTACGCTTTCGATACTTCCGACGAACTGGATAAGGCCCGCAAAGAGGCCGAAAATGAAGGACGCACTTTCTCTTACGATGCCGGAACACGGTTGTCCATGAGAAATTCCCTTTCCCTTCCGGAGGAGGAGACACAACGGTTACTGGAGGAGAACATCCCCCATGTGATCCGGTTTAAAATGCCCATGGAGACGGAAGAGGTGAAAGATGAGGATATGATCCGGGGACAGGTTTCCTTCAGGACCTCAGATCTGGATGACAAGGTGCTTTTCAAAGCCGATGGTATGCCCACTTATCATCTGGCCAACGTGGTGGACGATCATTTGATGGCCATCACGCACGTGATACGGGGTGAGGAGTGGTTGCCATCCATGCCCCTCCACGTCTTACTTTACCGGGCCTTTGGCTGGGAAAAACCGGCATTTGCGCATTTGCCCCTCATACTGAAGCCCCAGGGAAAAGGGAAACTCAGCAAGCGTGATGGGGACCGGCTTGGCTTCCCGGTTTTTCCGCTTGAATGGACCGACCCGGAAACGGGCGAGGTATCTGCCGGGTATCGTGAGGAAGGATATTTTCCCCAGGCATTCATAAATATGCTGGCATTGCTTGGATGGAACCCCGGAACCGATCAGGAGATGTTTTCCATGGAGGAGCTTGTGCAGGCGTTTTCTTTCGACAGGGTGAATAAAGCAGGTGCACGTTTTGATCCCGAAAAAGCGCGTTGGTTCAACCACCAGTATCTTATCAATAAATCGGATGAAGAGTTGGCCGGGCTCTTTGGGCCGGTGCTTGTTGAAAAGGGTGTTACCCCGCCACCGGTGGCTTTTCTGGCCCGGATCATTTTGCTGGTCAAGGAGCGGGTGGCTTTTGTGCATGAATTGTGGGATCAGTCATTTTTCTTTTTCAAAGCGCCCGAAAGCTATGATCCAAAAGTGGTTAAAAAACGCTGGAAAGGAGACGTTCCACGATTTATGAATGATCTGGCCGAATTCCTCGAAACCTATACCGGAGAGTGGAAGGCTGAAGAACTGAAAGCGGCTGTATCGGATCTTATTCAGGAAAAAGAACTGGGTTTCGGAGCTGTGATGAATGCCCTGAGGCTGGCCATTGTAGGCGGCAGCTTTGGTCCGGATCTGTTTACCATCATAGAGATGCTGAACCGGGATGAAGTGGTGGGACGCATTCGTCATGCAGTACAAAACATTGGACAGGACAGTTAGTGGCAAAGGATACGGTTGACATATCAATAGAAGCGCTGAAACAATTCCTTCACGGGCCTTTGCCCGGCAGGGAGGCTCAGGATCTGATGGCGCCCTCGACACGATCGACGGAAAACCGGATGGCCGATCCGGCCGATGCCCGTCCCAGCAGTGTTCTGGTGCTGTTTTACCAAAGAGAGGGGCAATGGTTCATCCCCTTTATTCAGCGGCCGGTATACGACGGTGTTCACAGCGGGCAGGTAAGTTTTCCCGGAGGGAAATGTGAGGAAGAAGATGAAGGTCATCTCTACACGGCTTTGCGGGAGACCCGGGAAGAAATTGGGGTCATTCCCGGAGAGGTCATTCCCCTTGGAGCTCTTACCCCTTTGTATATACCCAACAGCAATTTTTTTGTCTATCCCCATGTGGGGTGGATGGATAAAACACCCGCATTTGTCCCCGATCCTCTGGAAGTGGAGGAAGTGATTGAAGTAACGGTCGACAGACTTCTGGATAAACGTTACACCAAGACCTTCTGCCGGGAAGTAAACGAGATCACCATAACGGCGCCTTATTTTGATGCCGGCAGCAAAAAAATATGGGGAGCCACTGCCATGATGCTCAGCGAGATGCTGGAAATTTTGAAGATGCTGGAAAGGGGGTAGGGGGGCCTTCATCACTTGTTTCTACTCACACCATTCTCCGCAAGGACGCTGATGAGACTTACTGTTTTCCCCTTTGGTCTTGCGTCAGCTTAAACGCACATTGGTCCTGCATGTAACTGGTCCTGAAAATTGTATCACACACTCTCTCTTTTGCTCAAACCGCGACGAAATCCCTGCAACAGTTCCGGGTATTACTCCATGACATTCTTGTAATGTTCGTACCGCTCCAGAATTTCGGTGACATAGTGATAGGGTTCTTCGCCCCGGCAGTAACCGTATTTCACCACCGGATCGTTGAAATATTTGGGTTCCGACTTGTGTAAAAGATAATAATCCACATTGTTGTCCCATTTTTTGGGGTTTTTGCCATACTTCTCGGCCAGGCTCATGGCATCGAGCACATGACCGATTCCCACGTTGTAGGAGGCCAGCACGAATTTGATCCGTTCCTCCGGGTCTTCTATTCGCAGTTTCATCCGTTCATCGAGCCATCTGAGAAATTCTACGCCGCCGCGAATGTTTTCACGGGGTTCATCAATATTGGCCACCCCAAAACGGCCGGCGGTTTTCGGCATAAGCTGCATAAGTCCTTTGGCGCCGGCCCAGCTTTCCACACGGGGCAGAAACCGTGATTCCTGGTATATGAGGGAAGCGATCAGCCGCCAGTCCCAGTTAAATTTTTCACTCTCCTCGCGAATGATCTCATCGAAGTTTGAGACCTGACCCCCCCGAATGGAATGAAAACCCTCATCAACCAGGTGAACCGACCGTTTGTTGATGTAATATTTTTGATAGATCTGATTGTAGCGTGATGTTTTCTTAAAACTGATGAGCCAGTTGTTGATCACATTGAGCAGATCGGGAGAGTTCTCCCGCACCGCCCATGAAAGCTTCTGAGGAAAACTGATCGCCGTTTCCACGTCGAGGTTGGGATAGTAATTGAGGTTGACCCGGGCCAGGTTTTCATCACAGACCGTGTATTTGATCTCACCTTCGGCCACCAGGCTAATGAGTTGCTCCACTTCATAGTCGGGGACCTCCACTATGTTGATGCTGTCGCCGATCTCCTCCGCCAGGTTCCTGAGGCGCCGGGCATAGGCTGATTCCTTTTGCACGTAGACGGTTTCTCCCGCCAGATTGAGCTGGTTTCGTATCAGTTTGTTGTATTCTCTTTCCTCCCCTTCTTCTTCTTTCGTGCTATAGCGCTGCTGTACCAGTATCTGCCGGCTGACACTGTGTGGCTCGGTGAATGAAACGTCTTTGCCCTTTTCGAGGGTAGCAGCCAGATTGCTGGCAATGATATCAACTTCTCCTGCACGTAAATTGCGGTAATTGGTGCTCAGGTCATTGTTGACCCTGACATCCAGTTTGACGTCCAGGTATTTGGCAAACTCCTGTAAAAGCTCCAGCTGATACCCCATCGGGGTGCCTTTGTATACAAAATAATTGGTGGAATTGTAGTTGGTGACGACCCTGACAACACCTTCTTCTTTGATCTTGTCAATATCACGTTGGGCAGGCTCCTCAACTTCCTTTTCGCTGGTCCCGGATTTTTCTGTTGAGCATCCGCCAGTCCCCGCCAGCAATGGGAAAAGGATGAAAATGAGTAAAATTGATCGCATACACGTTTTTTGAGTCCTCCTGTCAATAACTGTGCCTTCCTGACAAGTTGACATTTGTCGCAAAGATAGTAAAATATTGATTAACAATGATTCGTTAAAAATATCGGAAGAGAGAGCGTTCCCCCATAAAAACGCTAAATTACAGGTTTTCAGTCATAAAAGTTCCACGAAAGCCCAAACCGGACACCGCGTGGATTGAGCGGATAACCGATGGTATGGAAATAATCGTTGTTGGGGAATCCCTGATTCACGTGGTCATATTTGACAAAGATGTTGGCCCGTTTCAGATGGAAGGTAACGAAAGGTTCAACAACCGGATAGTTTCCGGTTTTTCGCTGCCGTTGGATGAAGAACTGACTGGTGGCCGGCATGTAATCCGGAGCATAATAGGCCGTGTGGTAGCGCAGATCAAACCCGAGTTGGAAACGGAGTACCTGAAAGAGTGTATTTTCAAAATAATTGGAGCTGTACAATGCTACTTCGGGGACGGGAATAATGTCATCGTGGCTGGTGATCTGGTAATTGACTTCGTTCCGGCTATGGACATTCCCCATGTCAAAATGTTTTTTCATTTTCAGCTGGATGAGTTTAACCAATGCATCCGTTTGTTCGGGAAGGGCCTGCTCGTTCCAGTAAATGTGATCATCGATCAGTCTGACTTCTCCTGAGAGGTTGAGATTCCGTGTGGGAATGGTAATTCCCCCTCTGGCTTTAATGGTTTTCACCGATGAGAAACGCTCGTTCCATTCAAAATGGTTGGAATAGTACTCTTCCGTAAAAAAATCCGGTGATGACAAATATACGCCGCCTCTGGCATAGATGCCGGCCGTATCTTTGCTGATCCGGAAACGGCTGTTGAATCCGCCGGTGATCTCGCTGTCCCCGGCTTTGTGTCCCTGGAACCATACCCGGAGCCCGCCGTCGTAAAAGAAATTCTCCCCCAGGTTTTTAAAAAGCTGGCCTCCCAGCGCTGTGGCATTCCGGTTATCGGTGTTGTGATGGTAGATCAGTTCTTCAGTCTCTTCATCCACTTCTGAAGGTGCGGGCCAGCGTACATTCTCTATCTCATTCATCAGATATACCCGCATGCCGAACCTTAGAAATGGGTTGGCCTCCTCGTTGAACCTGAGTTGCACGGTATTACGGAAAGTGGTGTGGGAGACGGAATCACGCGTTTGACTTTCATCTATCATCCGGCGGGTGTAGAAGACAGGATCCTCATTTTCGGGGAAATAACCGGAGAGATCATCAATTTGGTAGTTGCGGCTATAATTGTCCAGTTCAAAAGTATGACTGAATGTGGCCAGTGGTGTGGTCCTGGTTAAAGTATCGTTCACAGCGATATCGATGGAACCGATGTCCAGTTTTTGATCGAGAAAAAGCTTGTAGTTGTCGATACGGTTGGAGGCATCCATGAAGATGACGGGGATGTTCTCGGGCTGATCGGAATCATATTGTTCAGGATTGAATATGTAATCGTCATTGGAGAGCCCTCCGCTTTCCAGGTGATCGGTTTTCCCGTAAACAAAGGAGCCGTGGAGAGTGTAGCGGTCGCCAGCATAGGAGGAAAAGAATCGGAATAACCTGTTGTCGGCTTGTTGGGCCTCATACTTCCCTATGGAAGAGATCAGCTTGTAATTGAATCCGACATTCCAGTCCGGGTTGACATTTTGCGTGAAAAGGACGGCTACGTTTTCTTCACTTCGGCGCTTTGGTCCGCTGTGCTGATAATAGAGGTTGGTGTAGGGCGTTCGGGTGTTGTAATATTGCCAATCTTCCGGCCCGGTAAGCCAGTAATCGACATTTCTGGCAAAAAGGAAATCATTGTATACCGGGAGATCTTCGATGATAACCGATTTTGCCTGAGATCCGAGGTTGCTCAGATAAACGTTGGCGATGGATCTCTGGTAAACGGGATTATACCTCTGAAAGCCTGTCTGTATTGTATCTACCGGGATGGTGTCCACTCTGCTGAAATCATCCTTCAGTTTCCAGTTCTTTACCTCACGGGGAATGAATGGCTGCTGACTGGTTGTTTCCTGATCCTGATCTCCTTCCATATCGCGGTCCTGCCCCCCTTGTTGCTGAGGGAATTGTCCCTGCTGTTGAGGGGAGGAACCCGGTCTTCCTCCTTGCTGGGGTTGCCCTCCTCTTCCCCCTTGCTGCGATTGTCCTTCCCCGGTGGGTTGAAACTGGGCATCGGCCCAGAGAGGCAGGCAGATCAGAAGTATGTTCAGTAATAGTATCTTTTTCATTCCGTGACAAAGATATTGAAAAATAGAATGTGGGAAATAAAGAGATGCAAACAACTTTCCTATATTTGTGGGTAAACGATTTTTTTATTATTGGCAATCACTATTGTCCGGGAATTTTGCAAACAATAGCAGATTGCTTCACTTGTTTGCAAAATTCCCGGACAATAGTGATTTCTTATTCAGATTGTTCTTGCTCTGGTGCCTCTTTTGAATAATCTTATCTTGCAAAAAAGGAACCAGAGGATATGAACCAAATAACAGAAACATTCATTCCATGGAATTCTTATTATCACTCCCTGCCAATGCCGTATCTTCTTTTGACGTTCTGAACGCCGGGAGGGGCGGAACGTTTTATGCAGACAGCGACCCGGCCGGGACCAAAGTGGGATCCGGCGGGGGAACGGCCTGGCTTTTGGCCCGTCATTTCCAGAAGAGCGGATATGAAAAATTTGATCATTATCTGGCCGCCGGCAACCGGACCATTGTCCATGCCGGCGGTCAAAGCCGCAGACTCCCTGCTTATGCACCTGCGGGAAAGGTTTTTGCACCCATTCCGGTTTTTCGCTGGAGTCGCGGGCAACGCCTTGACCAGACTCTGCTCGAATTGCAAATGCCCCTTTTTCATCGCATCATGCAACAATTGCCCGGCAGTGGTCACACCCTCGTGGCAAGCGGGGATGTGCTTCTTCAGTGTAACAAAATTCCTGCCGTTATCCCCCAAACAGACGTCCTTTTGGTTGGTGTATGGGTAGATCCGCATCTGGCATCTCGTCACGGCGTGTTTTTCACCCCGGGGAATGATCCCTCGCAACTTGAGTTTATGCTGCAAAAGCCTTCGCGCAGCAAAATTGAAGAACTGGCCGGGAACCACCTTTTCATGATGGATGTGGGCATATGGATATTGAGACCCAAAGCTGTAAAAGCGCTAATGAAAAAATGTGGATGGAACGGCCATCGTTTTCGGGATGAAGTTCCCGCATTTTATGATCTTTACAGCACTTTTGGCGCTGCACTCGGAAACAATCCGGAAAACCGTGATGCCTCAATAAGCGATCTCTCGGTGGCCGTCGTCGCCCTGGAAGAGGGGACCTTTTATCATTACGGAACCAGCGAAGAGCTCATTTCATCCACACGGGATATTCAAAATGCAGTACGCGACCCGCGGGTCATCTGGCACAATCGGGTCAAACCTCATCCCTCTATATTTGTTCAAAATGCTTTTACCGATATTCGCTGGCAGGATTACCACCACCATATATGGATCGAAAATGCTTTTGTGCCGGGGTCATGGAAATTGACAGACCACCATGTAATCACCGGGATGCCTTACAATTACTGGGTATTGGACCTGCCCCGCGGAATATGTATTGATGTTGTTCCGGTGGGAGATGATCTTTTTTGCCTGAGGCCCTATCGCATTCATGACCTGTTTTCAGGCAATGCCGGTGATGAACAAACCTTATGGATGGGGATCCCCCTCCGGAATTGGATGGAAAATCATAATCTCACATTGCATGAATCCGGGATTGACGAACTGACAGACATTCACGAATGTCCGCTGTTCCCCCTGTTGAAAAGAGAGGACCTCGATGAAAAAATTGTTGAGTGGATGTTTCCCAAGGCTATAGATGACAGCCGTTCACGCACTTTATGGCTGGACAGTCCACGACTTTCAGCCTCCGAACTTAGTCACCGGGCCAATCTTGAGCGGCTTCAACAACAACGAGAGCAGTTGCGCCTGAAAAACATTAAAGGACTCGAAAAAAATTACCGGCATAGTGTTTTTTACCAGACCGACCTGCACAATATGGCAGATTATTATGTGCAGAGCGGATTGGAAATCCCTGACCCGCTATCAACGGATGAGCAGCCTTTTGTACGTTTCAGAAATCATATGCTGCGTTCAGAAATCCAGCGAAAAAAAAATGAGAATGGGGCCACGGAATCTGCCAAAGCATTCGAAATTTTGCAGAAATCGATCATCCAGTCAATCCCCCACAAAGAAACGCCCCGTTTGAATGTATATTCCGATCAGATTGTGTGGGCACGCAGTCCTGTTCGCCTCGACATTGCCGGCGGGTGGACCGACACCCCGCCCTATTGTCTTCAGAGCGGGGGCCGGGTGGTGAACCTGGCCGTCAACCTGAACGGTCAACCCCCCTTGCAGGTTTTCGTGCGATTATCCCAGGAGCCCCGAATCGTCATCCGTTCAATCGATAATGGTGTATCCGAAACGCTTCATTCATTTGATGACCTTGATGTCAGGGACATGGAGGGGTCGGCCTTTTCAATACCCCGTGCAGCCCTGGCCCTGGCAGGTTTTCATCCGGATTATTGCGGTGTCAGATATGGTTCACTGAATGAGCAGCTCCGGAAATTTGGCGGAGGAATAGATATCTCCCTGCTGGCAGCTGTACCCAAAGGTTCAGGCCTGGGGACCAGCTCCATTCTGGCAGCCACCATTCTTGGCGGACTGTCCGACTTTTGTGATCTGAGCTGGGACAAGCAGGCCATTGGTCACCGGTCACTTGTGCTGGAGCAGATGTTAACCACCGGAGGTGGCTGGCAGGACCAATATGGCGGGATCCTGCCCGGCATTAAAATGCTGGAAACCACCCCCGGCATGCAGGAACAAATGGGGATCCGGTGGTTGCCCGATCTCCTTTTTTCCAAGAATCCCGGAAAACAACACTGGCTTTTGTACTATACCGGCATCACCAGGGTGGCCAAGAATATCCTGTCGGAAATTGTGCGCGGGATGTTCCTTAATGAAGGAAACTGCCTGCAGGTGTTGGAAACCATAAAGGCGCATGCAGCCGAAACCTATGATGCCATCCAGCAATGCGATATAGCACAGGTGGGAACGATGATGAAACGTTCCTGGGAGTTGAACAAAGCCCTCGATCCCGGCACCACGACCGATGAAATATCGGCACTTATTGAACGGATCGACGAGCTGACTTATGGTTACAAACTTTTAGGCGCTGGCGGGGGCGGCTATCTGCTGATGTGCACAAAAGATGAGGCCGCGGCCGCCCGCATCAGGGAACGATTGATTGAAAATCCCCTAAACAATAAGGCCCGCTTTGTGGAAATGGAACTTAACAACAAGGGGTTGGAGGTTTCCCGTTCCTGACCGGGTCGTGTTCGGTGAATTTCATAACTTTGTCCCAAAACCAGATTATGGAAGCAAAACACCCCAATGGAATCATAGAACTGGAAGAGATGGAATTTTATGCCTATCACGGATGCTATCGTGAAGAACAAGTGGTGGGGAACCGGTTTTTGGTCAATATTGCCATCCGGACCGATATGACACAACCGATGCGATCTGATAAAATTGATGATGCGCTTAATTATGTAAAGGTTTATGAACTCGTAAAAACAGAGGTGCAGCAGACTTCCAACCTGCTGGAGCATGTCACGGCCCGTGTTATCGATGCACTTTATCGTCACTTTCCTCAAATTCAATGGACGCGGGTTAAAATATCCAAAATGAACCCTCCCATGGGCGGGCAGATGAATAATGTTAGTGTGACGCTGGAGAAATGAGCATGATTATCTTTCCATTCCACTTTGCGATGATCTGAAACCGTTTACTTGTGTTCCGGGGAGCCGTGGGCGCGAGTTTTTTGAAGAGAATTTAGGCAAAATGGAATTTTATCTGTAATTTTGCAGCCACAAATTTGACCGGTTAATGGTCGGTTGGCCGAGTGGCTAGGCAGCGGTCTGCAAAACCGCGTACGGCGGTTCGAATCCGCCACCGACCTCAGCAAAATCTAAAGTCCTTCCGTGATTTGATAAATAGCGGGAGGATTTTTTGTTTGGGGGCGAGGATGTTTCAGAAAGGTGCGATGACGCAAGTGTTTTATTGTCAGGAAATTGCTGGTAATGCTTGACAATGCAAAAACAATTTTTCCCAGACAGTTGCAAAAGATTAAAGGGAT
>JAWOCV010000293.1:0-8444 GCA_046483585.1 Marinilabilia sp. | reverse complement strand
ACAGAAGAAAAAGTTTTTTTTAAAAATGGTGTGCCTGATGATTCTGTTGACAATGAAATAGATTTGAATCAATTTAGTAATTTCTCAGAAGCTTACCATCGTTTAATTGCTGATCTTACGCTCTTGAATGTTGAAAAAATTAATTTGATACTGACCAGGAATGACGATGTGAAGAAAATCTATGTGAGCGGAGGATTTGCCCGCAATGAAATATATGTGACATTGCTGGCGAAATTTTACCCGAATAAAGAAGTCGTCACTTCGGAAGTTGATAATTCAACAGCTTTAGGTGCAGCTTTAAGTATATGGGATGTAATGGAATCCGGTTCCCCGGTTGTTGAATTGGGTCTTGATCAGTGAGCTTGACCAATTCTCCTGGTGGGGTCGATTCCTAAATTATCAAATTTTATTCAGATGAAGCAGTTGAATGTAAAAATGATGCACCCCAGTGTGCAGATTACAAGAGTAATAAGCAGAATATATCGAAAAGGCATGACAACCACCAGTGGTGGTAATGTCTCCATTAAAGATGAAAACGGTGACATTTGGGTAACACCCTCAGGTGTGGATAAAGGCTCATTGACCGAGAAGGATATTGTTTGCGTTAAACGTGACGGAACAATTGTTGGGGACCATAAACCTTCTTCTGAGTTCCCATTCCATAAAGCAATTTATGACGTCCGGCCGGATATTAAGTCGATCATTCATGCTCATCCTCCGGCTCTTGTGTCTTTTAGTATTGTTAGAAATATTCCTGATACCAACATTATTCCTCAGGCCAAATACATTTGCGGTTCCATCGGGTACGCTCCTTATGGGTTGCCGGGAAGTGATGAGCTGGGAAAAAAAATTGCAGCAGAATTTGAAAACGGAGAAGCCCTTGCTGTGATCATGGAGAATCATGGGGTGGTGTTAGGCGGCACGGACATGATGGATGCCTATGCCCGCTTTGAAACACTCGAATTTGCATCGCGCACCATAATCAATGCGCGTCAAATAGGCACTCCTACTTACTTGTCAGATGAGGAAATTGAAACTTTTGAAAAGCAGATACCCCATGCTGTCCCCCGGTTCACTGATGTTGTATATCCTTCCGAAGAACGTGCCATCAGGGATCAAATTTGTGAAATTGTCCGAAGGGCTTGCGATCAGGATTTGATGATAAGTACATATGGAACGGTTTCTGTTCGGTGGAAAAAGGATGATTTTCTTATTACACCTGCTCACGTGGCCAGGTGGGATATTATGCCTGAGGATATCGTGCAGGTTAAAGACGGACATGCAGAAGCTGGTAAGACACCGAGCCGCGCTATGTTTCTTCATCAACAAATTTACCAGGAAAATCCGCAAATTAATTCCATTATTATCACACAGCCTCCAAATATTATGGCTTTCGGGACGACCGGAGAGAAGTTTGATGTCAGAACCATTCCTGAGAGTTGGATATTTTTGCAGGATGTACCATTTCTTCCTTTTGGTTCCCAGTTTCATGGGAATTCTACCATTCCGGAATTATTAAGTCAGTCAGTTCCGGCGGTACTGATTGCCAATGATTCTTTTCTTGTGACAGGGGACGGATTATTGCAAACATTTGATAAGCTGGAAGTCGCTGAGTTTAGCGCCAGGTCATTAGTATTGTCTTCTGCATTAGGAGAAATGGTGCCGATTAATGATGAGCAGGTGGACGCATTGAGAAATCATTTTTTTTAAATGGTTTATCCTAATAACAATAGACAGTTAGATTTTTAGATATAAGATTTAAGATTAATCGTATGACATTAATAATCTGCATTTTAGCAAAAATCAAGCACATTTTTTAAACAACTAAAAATCAGGTTTTTGAAAAAGTTTAACGGACTATTGTAATAATGCGTACCTATTTAATACTTAGAAAAGGTCATAATGGGAAAACCGTTGCGAAAAACAAACAAATATACATATCGGGTACGACCCGCTTTGGGGGTCGATTCTCATGTATACGTTACATCTATAAACATTTGACCCACTTCGGGGTCATGCCTGTATATCTGAGAGAATCGGAGCCTGAAGGGCTCCTATGTTTATAGCTGTTTGCAAAATATATAATATCGACGCTGAAGGTGTCGTATGCTTTAGTAATCATTAGACATTTCTATTTTTATAAATAAGTACGCATTTTGGTGATGAACCCTTTTAAATAGAATTTGATAAGATTAAATTTCCTCCTGTTTTAGTTATTAAAGACAGGAATTTAAACCAATTGAGATATGTATACGCCATCGTTTTTCTCTCCAAGAATCTTGCTGAGCATTGCAGCAATCTTTGTCATGTTCTCAGCTTTTGCCAATTTACCTGAAACCCGGGTCACAGATCTCAGAACCGAATATAAAGATAATCCTGTTGGCATCGATGTGCAAAATCCACGCCTTTTCTGGAAGCTGGAAAGCACGCAGAACAATATCATGCAAACGGCTTATCAGGTTCAGGTCTCCCTGGATGCCGGGTTTGATGATCCGGATATGATTGTTTGGGATAGCGGTTGGACCCATTCAGATCAATCGATCCAGGTTCTTTATGAAGGAAACGCCCTGGAATCCGGACAACGATATTACTGGCGGGTAAGAGTCCGGGACAATCAAGACAATCAAACCGACTGGAGTAAACCGGCTCATTGGGAGATGGGGTTGCTGGATCAGTCGGATTGGAAGGCCCAATGGATTTGTGCTCCCTGGGATGATGACACAGAACCACCCCGGCCCGCTGTGATGATGAGAAACGAATTTTCCCTGAAGGGAGAGGTGGAATCTGCCAGAATGTATGCCAGTAGTCTTGGACTTTATGAAATGGAGATCAATGGTCAGAGAGTCGGTGATCAGTTTTTTACACCCGGTTGGACCAGCTACGGAGAAAGAGTGCAATATCAGACATATGACATTTCCGGTCATTTGCAGGAAGGGGACAATGCGATTGGCGTGATCCTTGGCGATGGATGGTACCGTGGCGATCTTGGATGGGATGATCAGAATAATTTCTATGGCGAAACCCTCTCCTTCCTGGGGCAGATACATGTGGAATATAAAGATGGAACTTCGGATGTTTTTATTTCCAACAGCGATTGGGATGTGACGACCGGTCCTATAAAATATTCTGAAATATATGATGGCGAATATTATGATGCCCGGCTGGAAAAAGAAAATTGGAGTCTGGTGTCTTATGAAGATCCGGAAGAACTTGACAAGGCTGAAACAATGGAGGTTGAAGGCGTTGATCTGGTCGCCCCACAAGCTCCCCCTGTCAGAAATACCATGGAGCTGAAACCGGTGGATGTAATCTATACCCCTGAGGGCGATACGGTACTCGATATGGGACAAAATATGGTGGGCTACATGAGAATGACCGTAGATGGCCCCGAAGGCCGTAAAGTTACGCTGCGCCATGCAGAAGTCCTCGATGATGACGGGAACTTTTATACCGACAATCTGCGGGGGGCTGATCAGACCAATGTTTATGTACTGAAAGGTGAGGGGACCGAAACCTGGGAACCCCGGTTCACTTTTCAGGGATTCCGGTATGTGGCGGTAGACGGTTATCCGGGCGATACCATTGACCCCTCTGCCTTTACCGGGGTTGTGGTTCATTCCGATATGGAGCCGACCGGACATTTTGATTGTTCAAATTCATTAATTAATCAACTCCAGCATAACACTGTATGGGGCCAAAAAGGCAACTTTCTGGATGTGCCCACCGATTGTCCCCAAAGAGATGAGCGCCTGGGCTGGACAGGAGATATTCAGGTTTTTGGTAATACCGCCAATATTCTGATGAATACGGCTGGTTTTCTCAGTCGCTGGCTCAAAGACCTGGAAGCCGATCAGCTGGAAAATGGCGCCGTGCCACATGTTGTACCAAATGTGTTGAGTAAAGATGACACTGGTGCAGCTGGCTGGGGAGATGCGGCGACTACAGTGCCCTGGTCCCTTTATCAGTCATTCGGGGACAAACGTGTGCTGAAACAGCAGTATGAAAGTATGAAGAAATGGGTCGGGTTTATGAAAAAGCGGGCATCAGAACGGGGTAACCCCTATTTGTGGACCGGTGACTTTCATTTTGGCGATTGGTTGTCCTTTTCTTCCAATAATTCTGCTTATCCCGGTGCCTATACGCATACCGACTTAATAGCGACAGCTTTCTTTGCTCATTCTTCCAGGATCGTTTTAAAGACGGCCGAGCTTCTGGGAAATGAAGAGGACGTACAACATTATTCTCAGTTGCATGAGAAAATTAAGAGAGCCTTTCAAAATGAGTTTCTGACACCCAACGGCAGGCTCAGTTCCGATACCCAGACAGCTTATCTTCTTGCCCTGCGTTTCGACCTGTTGCCAGAGAATATGAGAGAAAAGGCCTCAGAAAACCTGGTCCGTGCCGTTAATGAACGGGGTCATCTCACAACCGGATTTCTGGGTACTCCGCATTTAAATCATGTTTTAAGTGAGTTTGGCCATGATGAAATAACCTACCAATTATTAATGCGCAAGGATTATCCATCGTGGTTGTATCCTATAACAAAAGGGGCGACAACTATATGGGAACGCTGGGACGGTATAAAGCCTGATCATTCATTTCAGAATAAAGGGATGAATTCGTTTAACCACTATGCATACGGAGCCATTGTTGAATGGTTGTTTAAAGAGGTGGCAGGCATTGACAATGATCAACCCGGCTATAAAAAGATGGTTTTAAGACCATCGCCCGGAGGAGATCTCTCCCATGCAAGGGCATTTCAAAACACACTATATGGCCGGGTTTCTTCAGTATGGCATTTTGATGGGGAAAATTTTGTCTGGAACATTGAAATTCCTGCCAATACCACGGCGAAAGTGGTGCTCCCGTATGCGGACGCCGGGAAGGTAATATTGAATGATGCCCCTCTGTCAGAAAGAGATGATTTAGATGTTGTGGATCAGGAGGAAAGAGAGGTTTTTATAGAACTTGGCTCAGGGGAATATTCCTTCAGTTATCCGGCAGCCAATTTCCCGGATCATGCCAGACCAGATCTTTCAAGGGATCAGGTGGACCTTGATATGCCTATTGAAAACAATATTCTGGCCGATCTGCTCGCTGATTCGACCTCGCGTGAGATATTGTTTCAGGAAATCCCTGAGCTGATGGAATCTGCCTGGTTAAGTCAGGTGATGGGATTTACGCTTAAGCGTGCCATGGCGTCTTTGCCTGAGGATTTAAGAATTCCCGATGATCAGTTTGATGAGGTTTGTGATCGTTTGGAAGATGAAAATATTTAAGGATGCAGGGAGTATGAAATCTATAGTCTAAAAAAGCTTTGTAAGTTTTTAGGTTTTGTGTGTTGGTTGGATTAAAGCAAATAATTTCACTTCCAAATGATTCATCACTCCTGCTACCCTGCATATCGGCAAGCAGCCATCTTTAGATCTAACAATGTTTTGTATTTGGGAAATATATAAATTCCCATTGGTGATTTTAAAAATTAAAAAAAATTGAGTGGGGCGCATAGTTCTGGTCATTAATTGTAATAATACTATGGGCTTGGGGGTTATTGATGTTTTTCTCAATATGATTTGGCAGAAGATGTGTTGGTTACAGGACAGGATGCTACACTTGAAGCTGTTAAAAGTCTATATAGCTGCTGAATAACGAATTAATTATGACGGCAATATGACTGTATTTCATTTGTGGAAGTGCAAGGTTTTTTGTTAAAAATCGGAAATAACTTTGCACTTATTGGCCCGAAACAGTGTTTCAAAATATACTTTTAACTTTTTTCTGTTTTAAGTGAATTTTTCAAGAAAGCTAACCAGGTTAGTGTTTAAACGGCGCGGTGGCCCGTCCGTTTTCCGGGCCAGCGGATAGAGGAAAGCCAAAATGGGGGACTTTCACGGCCTCGCGCAATGGCCGGAAATTTTGGGTTTCGCGGGCCGATAGGTTTAAACGGACTAGACCTTTTTGGTCCTTTTTGGGGCAATGCCAAAAAGGACATGTAAAAGAAATTAAAAGTTGAGCTGCTGACTTTTTCAGCAACTATATACGGGGAAGATGGATTTGACCTTTTTTCATCCCAGCAAAGAGCTGGGTTACAAAACAGCTGAATTAATAATCAAAATGCTAAAAGAAAATAAGAGTGGGAGTGAGATTACCGGAAATAAGGTCTATAATGGTGAATGCTGGATCCCTGCTAGTTCTGTAGAATCTATTCCGATAACCAGGGAGAATATTGATCTTTTAATTGATAAAGACGTCTATAGTTGGGATCAAATAAGAGAATAGATTTTTGGAGTTTTAAGTTGTCAATAGTCCGTTAAGTTTTTGCAAAAGATTATGAGTCAGTTGTTTATGTTTAAAAGATTTTTTGTGCCAAAATGCAGATTTTCAGTGTCATACGATTCATCTCATATCTAATATCTAAAAATCTAGCGGTCTATTGGTTGTCTGATCCTTCCGAAAATCAAAATGTTCCATATAATGCATAATCAGTTGTATCACAAAACACCTGACTATAGATAAAGAAATTTTCCTTGTTTGTTTCAATTTTTCGGTCTAATTGCAGAACAGGATGTCCCTGAGGGACGCCAAAAACTTCCTGAATTTTTTGATTTGATGTCGTAGCCATGATTCTTTGTTCGCCGCCTATCACATTGATTTGATAATTTATCCTGAGGATATCGAAAAGAGATTTATTTTCAAGAGACCGGCTGGTAAAGCGTGGTAAATTAATATTAGGGATCATGGTGATGTCATAAAAAACAGATTGACCATCCATGAGTCTGAGTCGTTCAAAATAGATGCATCCTACCTCTTTTTCTATTGGATGAAGAGGAAATGAAAAGGCACTGGACCAATTGCGGATTTGCGGCTTTACAATAATTTTGGTAAGGAGGTTTTCTTTTCCAACGGCCGAGGTGGTACCCGAAAGCGATAAAATACCTATCCCCTTGGGTTGGCCCATGACAATGCTGCCCTTGCCTTGTTTCTTTTTGATGTATCCTTCATGGAGAAGTCTGTCCAGAGCTTTTCGTATGGTTGGCCTTGTAACGTCATGGATGATACACAGTTCGTTTTCGGATGGGAGCAGATCACCCTCCTTATATGTACGTTCATTGATGTGTTTTCTCAGGGTTTCATATACTTTTTTGTGTGGGGGTAGCTGTTTAATTGTATTCATTTTTTAGCTTTTTGTTTTAGGCTCAAAAAAATGGCCTGGTGCATTTGTTTTTTATTTAGTGCCCGTCTATAAACTGAGCAAAGTTTGTTTATGATCAAGGTCATTGGGAACGAAGTGAAGCAATCTGAGACCGTTTGAATAGATTTTCCGGACAATAGTGATTGAAATTATCATTTTCAATTTTATTGAAAATTTTTTTAAAAAAAGAAAAAAAGCTGGGTTTTTTTGTGGAAATGATAATTCAAGTGACTTGTAAATAGCAGATAAAGCTTGAAAATCAGTAATAAAAAAGTTATTCAAAAACAACTTGTATATACAGGAATTCGTTGTTAAATTTGCTCCAAAATTATTATATATATGGCTAAACCGGTAATAATGCCCAAACAAGGGCAATCTGTGGAAAGCTGTATCATTACGGAATGGTACAAGCAGAAAGGAGATAAAATTTCTCCTGGTGATGTTTTGTTTTCTTATGAAACGGACAAAGCTTCTTTTGAAGAAGAGGCATCAGAGGAAGGAACGTTGTTAGAAATATTTTTTAATGATGGAGATGAAGTTCCTGTATTGACGACTGTATGTGTCATCGGGGAAGAAGGAGAAGACATCTCCGAATATGTACCCTCTTCAATATCCGACGATACGACACCGGAAAGTTCACCAGAACCATCGCCGGAAGAGGTCCAAAAACATACTGAAGATTTACCTGAAGGATCAGAAACCAAAAAAGAAAATGCTTCGGACGGGGAAAAATCTTTAAAAATTAGTCCGAGAGCCAAAATTCTTGCAAAGGAGAAAGGTGTTTCCACAAAGGAAATCTCAGGGTCCGGCCCGGGTGGAAGAATTATTGTAAGAGATGTGGCAGCTGTATTGGATAATCGTTCACCGATGACGGAAGTAGCCAAAGAAAAAAGCTTGAATGAAGAAACATCTGTTCCGGAATCCGGAAGCGGACTGGGGGGTATGGTCACCTCAAATGATGTGTCTTCAGTGAACCCCCTTTATGATAATGATTTCGAAGAAAAGCCACTTACTAACATGCGCAAACTTATTGCAAATGCCATGTATGCTTCTCTTCAAAACTCGGCCCAATTAACTCATCATCTTGGTGCGGATGCAAGAAATGTCTTAGCCTTAAGAAAAGAGGTGAAGAAAAAAATAGAGGCGGGCGAAGAAGACACAAATATCACCATCAATGATATGATTTGTTATGCCACCATAAAAGCCTTGAAAAAATTTCCGAGGGTAAATGCCCAACTTCATGATTACAACA
>JAWOCV010000307.1:0-15305 GCA_046483585.1 Marinilabilia sp. | reverse complement strand
ACGTCATCGGCATGAACAAAGCATTTCATGGCAATCCCTTTACCCCGGGCCATGGGATTTAAGGTGGCCGTAACCTCTTCACACAATTCTTTTAATCCAATATTTTGAGGGTCAAAAGGAGTCCTCCCGGATTGGGACCTTATCCAGGTCAACAGGTCTTCCAGCAAGTTATAGATATTCTGCCCGGTTTTGTTTATCTGGTTTGAAAAATGAACTATTTTATTTGTAGGGTATTTGTGGCTGTTTTGTGCCAGCAACTGACTTAACCCAAGCAAACCGCCAAAAGGACTTTTCAGATCATGAGCAAGAATGGAAATAAAGCGGTCTTTATCAGCATTTAAAACTTGAAGTTCCTTGTTTTGCTTTTTAATGGTCTGCTCATTCTTTTTACGTATGGTGATGTCCCTGAATTCCACAACTCTGACTTCTTTACCTTTATATGGCATGTTGCGGCCATCAAGCCTGAGTGAGTATTGTTCTCCGGATTTACGCAGACCCAGCACCTCATAAGGTTTATCGTATCCCGACTGTATATTGGCCATGACCTGTTTTCTTGACTCTTCCGCAATGAGTTTCAATCCATCCATTCCGATCAGCTCCTCATGGGTGTAACCCGTCATGTCCGACAATCCCTTGTTGCAATCCAGTATGATGCCCTGGTCGTGGATGGCGATCCCCCCGAATGTGGCATTGTGCAATGCCTCAAAACGGACCTTGCTTTCTTCGGCTTCCTCCTTGGCCACCTGCAGTTGTTCATTCAGTTTCTTCAGCGGACTGATGTCCGTTTTTACCCCCACAAAATTGGTGATCTCATCGGCTTCATTTAAAACGGGAGAGATCGTAGCAAATTCCCAAAAGTACCCGCCATCTTTTGTTTTGTTACACATTTCACCGGTCCAGGTTTTACCGGAAGTAATGGTTTGCCAAAGGTCATCGTAAAATTCGGATGATTGATAGCCTGACTTCAGGATTCTGGGCGTTTGCCCCAAATATTCATCGGGCGTGTATCCGGTGACCCGCGTAAAAAAGGGGTTGGCATATTCGATGGAACCTTCGCTGTCGGTGATAACCACAGAGGCCTCAGTATTTTCAATGGCTGTTTTCAGTTTCCTTAAAGCATAATCCTGATGGATTTTTTCATTGTGTTTACGTTGGGTGATGTCAAACATAACCCCGTATAAAAAAGCAGGTTCCCCGTCAACAGATTCAACGCTCACTTTGTCATATATCCAGATATCCTTCCCGTTTTTATGCCGCAGGCGATACTCAAATTCATGCCAGGTACCTTGTTTTGTTTTCGTAAGGCAATAAGAGGGAGCCCACGCCCTATCTTCGGGATGCATTATGTCCACCCACCATTGAAAATCCGACCACTCCTCCGGCAAATACCCAAGAATCCGTTCCGTTTGCGGGGAAACATATACCCATTTGTCATTTTTCAGATCAAATCGCCATACAATGGCATCAACTTGTTCTGCCAGCCTATGATATCTTGTTTCACTTCTCCGGATGTCCTCTTTTATGGTATCGCTTTCATTAACAATTTCATTATAGCGTTGCTGCAAATGCTCATAACTTTCTTGCAACTTCGAAAGCTTCAAACGAAGATCTTCCGTGGTTTTATTTTCATCAATCATTGGTTTGATTTTAGATAACAGGCACTACTTTCCAATTTTCTCAAACACATACTTCAACAAATCCTCCGAATCAATCGGTTTGGTCAGATAATCATCACAACCGGCACGTTTCATCTTTTCAATTTCCTCCGCATTGGCAAAAGCGGTTTGTGCAATAACCGGCACCCTTTTATTGAATTGTCTGATCTGCCTTGTGGCTTCATATCCGTCAAGCACAGGCATCTTTACATCCATGAATACAAGACCGATATCCGGGTTTTCTCTGACAAGACGGACAGCCTCCTCGCCGTTGGTAGCCTGTATAACTCTGAAATCATTACTGGTCAGAACTTCCTCCAGATAAATACAACTTGCTTCATCATCTTCGACTACAAGGATAAGGTCTCCAACCCTGTTTTCTGTTTTAAAATTAATTTCTTTCCGGGGAACAGCCTTTGGCGATGGTTCTTCATAATCCAGATAAAGATAAAATGTACTCCCTTCTTCAATCCTGGATTCCACCCGGATTTTTCCTCCCAGAATATCGCAATACCCTTCGGCAATGGAAAGCCCCAGGCCGGAGCCATCGTATGGCCGCTGATGCCCCACATTAATCTGAGAAAATTTTTCAAAGATAACATCTCTTTTTTCCGGGGGAATGCCAATGCCGGAATCGGCTACAAAAAAGATGAGCTGGTTTTCCGACTTTTCCACACCAAATTTCACAAAACCTTCCCCGGTGAATTTAATCGCATTTTTAATAAATTGACTCAAAATGGATTCCAGCTTCCCTTTGTCACTGATAAATGATTTCACTGTCTGGCCGGGATTTTCCATAAGTTGCAAAGACAAACCTTTTGCATCGGCATGGGGTTTAAAAAAACCATACAGTCCTTGTAGTAAGCCCTCAACATCTATTTCCTTCAAATATATCCCGCATTGTCCTGAAGAGATTTTGGACATGGCAATAATATCATCGATCGTGGAAATTAAACGATCGCTGCTGTTTCTCACAAGTTTGGAGAACTGTTCTCTTTGTTTCTCGGAAAGATTTGGTTTTTGAAGCAGATCAATAAACCCGATAATCCCGTTGAGAGGTGTGCGAATCTCATGGCTCATGTTTGCCAGGAAAGCGGATTTCAGATAATCACTCTCCTCGGCTTTTTCTTTAAGTTCTACAAGTTTTTCCCGATTTCGTTTTTGCCCGGTTATATCATGAAAATTCCCAAGAAACCCATTAATATCAGGATCCTCAGAGAAATCACCGGCCAACACTTCAATCCATTTAAAGGTCCCGTCTTTACATTTGTATCTGCATTCTAATGGTTTGTTTAAGCCGGACTTCTCAGTCAATATCTCTATGTATTCTTTAATTTTTGGCTGATCCCCGGGATGAACAACGTCCCAGACACTTTTACCCAACCGTTCACTGGGTTTCCAGCCAAACAATTTCTCCAGATTGGGACTGAGGTACCTGGAAATCCCCTCCCGGTCTACAATAAATATCACATCACCAATATGGGTCAGCAGTTTGGTATATGTAGCTTCCCTGTTTTTCAGATTTTGTTCTGCCTGCTTACGTATAAAAGCCTCCCCGATGTTGCAGGCAATGTCTTCGAGTATTTCCACCAGGGCAAGGGTAAAACAACCTTTCTTACGGTCATTTAGCAGAAGCAACCCGATTATTTCACCTTTTGCCCGAACGGGTACCTGGGCTACAGAAGCATATCCCTGATGAATACAAAGATTGCGGGGATTATTTCTGGCATCTTCGTCCAAAGGGATTTGAAGAAAAGAAGCCGAATCATTGGTCCATGAACTGCCTCCTTTGGTTATGTTGGGATCAGAAGGATCGGTTTTACCTGAAATGACTTGTCCGCAGGTACACTCAAGCCTGATATTTCCGTTAACATCACGGCACAAGCCCCCATCCATGTTGCGGGCCACTAAAGAACTCTCTTTTCGAAGAAAGTCTTCGGGAAAGCCTTCGGTAAAGAAAAAGGGGTAATCTTCCTCTTCTTTCATGCGTATGCCGACAGCATCAAATCCGGTTGTCTTTTTGATAAGATTGACAACTCGCTTAATATCATAGTGAAAATCACCAGTTTCGTTGAGAAACGCAAGAACTTCCCGCCCCATATCACGAAAGGTCTCTTTGCGTTTACGCTCTGTTATATCACGCAAGATTCCTTCATAATATAGTATACCACCCTCGTCATCAAATACAGGTCTTCCATGATCCTCTACCCAGATCTCTGAACCATCTTTCCTGCGTACACGAAAAACAGTAATATCTTCAGCCTTTCTCCCGGCAAGGGCTTTTTCACTCTCTTCTCCGGTAAAATATAACTGGGAAACATCTTCTATGGACAAGACTTCTTCTTTGCTATCATACCCAAGAATTTTCACCAAAGCAGGATTGACTTCCAGAAATCTCCTTTCTTTTGAGACTTTGTAAATACCCTCAGGCATAAGATCCATCAGCAGCCGGAATGTCTCTTCACGCTGGAGGATTGCTTCCTTATCTTTTTTAGAAAGGGAAACAGAAGAAGCATCATGGTTTGCATCCGATGCATTATATTTGAGACGTATGGCGTTTATCTCATGAAGAAGCTTTTCTCTGGATTTCTCTGGTTCATCCATAACTGATAAATTTTAATGATACTATCCCAAAATGCATCGTTGCAAAAAATGAGCAAGATTAAGTAAGAAATACATTGCTCTTAACCTGCTTCATTCATAAATCATCTATTCCAAAGCCCAACTAACTGCGAAATACAACCGTACTCGAAAAAATGATTTGAAAATAGTTCACTATTGCTTTCGTCGAACTTCGTTTCCCTTCATCATTTTTTTCTGTGATTAATTGTATTTCTTGTTATTTGAGGGTTTCATCAGTATTAAATTTGTCTAAGTTATTGGTCTTATGGAACTCACGATTCTTTTATACATACCCTTTTGTGATGGATTTGAGAAATCAAAGCTCCATGTTCATTTCATTACGACAATTTATGAATAAAGCAGGTTAAAAGAGTTACGATAAATTAGAAAAAAAAATTCAAAAATTACACCAACGTAAATTATACCTGGAAAGAACCACTTTAACTTTTGATAAACACTGACTCAAGAAATCAACACCCGCATTCAAAACCGAACAAACTCATATGCATCATGCCCATAACCATTAATCGGGAAAGATCTATTGAAGAAATAAAACCTGTCTGCCTGCCGATCAGGCAGGTGTAAGCTTTAAGTGCTCAAAAGGCAATGAAAATAACTGATCATACTTCCCCCTAGTTTGTTTAATTCAAGAAGATCCTCCCTGCTTTTTCTCTGGTTTTCCATTTTACTTATTACTTTTTCGATGTGCAAACGAACCAACTTTTTCTTCGACATCCCATGTTTGTAATTGAAAAAGAGAATGAATGCCAAAAGGCAGAAAAGTTTTGACGGCAGGCTCTCTTTCCCGACAGCAAAAAAGCATTGATATAAAACTTGAAGGATCGGGGGTTTTACAAATAAAAAATCGTAATCAGGGGTAGATTAAAGCAAAATATTCTCTGAAAAAAATCACTATTGTCCGGTAGCTTTATGCAAACAGAGCAGCGGACACCAGATAAAAAAGAGCAAATCATTTATATAATAAAACAAGTCTGTCAAGTTTAACATTTGGCATTCCAAAAGGTTTACCGCGCTTTCGTCACTATAGTACCAGCAATTTGTTCAAGCGAAACCACGCTGTCCACCGCCCCGAGTTTCATCGCTTCATGGGGCATCCCGAAAACCACACATGACTTCTCATCCTGGGCAAGGGTAACAGCACCGGCCTGTTTCATTTCCAGAAGTCCACTGGCACCATCTTTTCCCATTCCCGTCATGATCAGCCCCACGGCATTGGCGCCGGCGCAATAGGCGGCCGAACGGAAAAGTACATCCACACTGGGCCGGTGTCGGTTCACCAATTGTCCGTCGGTGACTTCAACATAATAACGTGCACCGCTTCGTTTGAGCAGAGTATGCCGGTTCCCGGGAGCTATGAGGGCCCTTCCGCGAATGACTGTATCGTTATTTTGCGCTTCTTTCACGGAAATATCACATATTTGGTCGAGGCGGGCGGCAAAAGAGCGGGTAAACTGTTCAGGCATGTGCTGAACGATTACCAAACCAGGGCTGTCATGCGGCAGTGCCTTCAGGATCTGAACCAACGCTTCCGTTCCCCCGGTAGAAGCTCCCATCACCACCACCTTCTCGGTGGTTTTGATCATGCTGTTGCGACGACTCTTTTTGGGTATCACAGCATCGGCCGAATGGCGGGGTTCCACTTTTATGACCGGCGGTGTGGAAATCTGTTTTCGCGGACGGGTATGGGCAGCAGCAAAAATGGCATCACAAATGCGTATTCTGGATTCTTCAAAGAAATCTTTGGCATCCATTTTAGGCTTGGTAATAATTTCAACGGCACCGTATTCAAGGGCTTTCAGACCGGTTTCGGTACCTTTCTCCGTCAAACTGGATATGATGACCACCGGCAGAGGGTGCTGAGACATAAGGCGTTTAAGGAAGGTAAGACCATCCATGCGGGGCATCTCTACATCAAGTGTGATCACATCAGGCGCCTCCTTCTGCATCTTCCGGGCAGCAGCGTAAGGATCCGATGCCGTGCCCATGAGCTGCAAACGGCTGTCTGATTCAATGACGCTCGACAAAGTCTGGCGTACAACAGCCGAATCATCTACCACAAGGACTTTTACTTTTGCCATGACACGTATTTTGTGTAAAGATCACAAAGATAATTACAGACCAGGAACTTTTGTCCTGATTTACTCCTGCTTCCTAAACACCGTCGGCCGAACGCCCTTTAAGGGCAGGTCCATATCTATCAACGATTCGGAATGACCAATAAAGAAAAATCCACCAGGCTTCAGGTGTGTCAATAATTTTGAAACCACTGCTTCCTGAATGTGACGATCGAAATAGATAAGTACATTACGGCAGAAGATCACATCAAACCGTTCGGGAACTTTATAGGTGTCATCCATGAAATTGATACGGCTGAACTGAACCTTTTTCCTCAATTCCGGAATGACCTTGAACAATTTTTTGGTTTTGTCTCTGCTCCGCATAAAATACTTGTGAAGCATATATTTGGGCACAGGTGCTATCCGGGCTTCTGAATAAACTGCATTGATACCGGCACGCAAAACAACAGTGGAGATATCACTGGCACGCACCTGATAATCAAAAGAATGCCCCCCTCTGATAAAATCATCGATCACCATGGCAATATTATAGGGCTCTTCTCCTGTTGAACAACCGGCACTCCAGGCTTTAAAAGGCTGACCATCGCGTTTGCTGGCAAACCCGGGAAGCACCAATTCTTTCAGTACATCGAAATGTACGGGTTCCCGGAAAAAATCGGTTTTGTTGGTACTTACAGCATCTAGCATATGTACCAACTCTGTGGAATATCCTTCAGAACTGAGCACATGCTCAGTGTAATCGCTAAAGGATGTAATATCCAGTGTAGTCAGCCGTTTCTTAAGCCGGCTTTGTAGCATGACTTTCTTGGCAATGGGCATCTTAATGCCGGTCTCCCGGGTAATGATGTCCGCCAGAATTCCAAAATCCTTATCGGAAAGCTGGGCTTTGTAAATATTGGTTACCGTTTCCATGATCGCTCAAAGATATTAAAAAGTCCCGACAGCCATTTATTCTCGGAAGGCAAAATACAACTGCCGGGACTTAGTAAAAACTCACTTTACCCTATAAATCAAACTTCTAATACCGCTGAAAATCGTCGTCTGAATGATCGTCTCCCATCTTCAGGTCAATCCCTTTTGATGATTGATCCGACTTAGGTTTTTCTGTATCTGCATCAGATTTAAACTGTTCTTCATGGCCGGTATTTTTAACCGGAGCTGATTTCTGTTGGTTCTTTTGTGCAGAACCCTGCTTTTTGCGACTGCTTCTGTTTCCGCGACGACTGTCTTCTATCCTGAAGTAGGAAACAACCTCACGCATCTGCTCAGCCTGTCCTGACAGTTCTTCTGAGCTGGAAGCCATCTCTTCTGAAGCCGCGGCGTTCTGCTGGATCACCTGGTTGAGCTGTTGAATGGCATTGTTGATCTGATCGGCACCGGAATTTTGTTCCATACTTGCAGCCGAGATCTCCTGAACAAGCTTGGCTGTTTTCTCGATATCAGGAACAATTTCCGTAAGTTGCCGGCCGGCTCTTTCAGCAATTTCAACGCCACTTCCGGAAAGCTCATCAATTTCTTCGGCAGCCACTTGTGACCGTTCGGCCAGTTTTCGCACTTCTTCGGCCACAACGGCAAATCCCTGTCCGTGTTCTCCGGCACGAGCTGCTTCAACAGCCGCATTAAGAGCAAGGATATTGGTCTGGTAAGCAATATCACCGATAATGCTCACTTTCTGAGCAATGTCCTTCATAGATTTGGCAGCTGTATTGGAACTCTCACTGCCCTGACGAACGCCATCAGCAGCTTGCAAGGCAATCTTCTCAGTTTGCTGGGCACTGTCGGTATTCTGCTGGATATTGGCCACCATTTGTTCCATCGAAGATGAAACCTCCTCGGCCGATGAGGCCTGTTCACTGGCACCCTGAGACATTTGCTGGGAAGTAGAGCTCATCTCCTGACTGGCGCTGCTGATATTGTCAGTCCCCCCTACCACATCACCAATAATGCCCCGGAGTTGTTCTACCATATGCTGTAAAGCACGGGACAACTGGCCTATTTCATCCTTTTGTTCAAGGGATTCATTGTCAATTTCAGTGGTGAGATCACCTTCTGCAATTTTTTCAGCAAAGGAAACGCCTTTGTTAATGCCATTAGTAATAGCCCTGGTAATAATAACAGCCAGAAAGGCAGCAATGGCAAGGCCAATGATAATAGCCAGAACAATGAAAAGATTACTGGCCGCATAAATTTCGTCCCCTGTCTGAGTTTCTTCTTCTGCAACACGTTCATTAATCCTGATCAATTCATGAAGTGAACTCATGGCTTTTTCTTCAGCCTCGGCTGATTCTCCGTTAACGACAGCACTCATGTCCTGATAAATTTTCTGGGCCTGCATAGCCTGCTGATTGATGAGTTCAAAATAATTGAACACTCCATCTGCCGAAGGCCGCATATCATCATTGTAATGCTGACGAGCTTCATTCACATTTCCCTGATTGATATGACTTTTGATCTCTCTAACGGCTTCATGGAATTCTTTATGATGTTCACGCATGTCCTGAATATTTGAATTGATGGACATATTTTCGGTTGTAAAATCCGGAAGCCATGCCCCAAAGTTACAGGTTTCATGACTCTCGCCGCCTTCAAAAGTTGTTCCCTGATCAAGTGCATTGGATACCTTTACCTGAAGAATATAGTGGTCCTTCATGAACATCTCCAAATTCTTGGTCAGTTCCATTGGATTCATTATATCAATATCCATGAGCCGCTCATGGACGCGGTCAACTTTATGGGTATTAATATTTCTCCAGTCTTCTAGTTCTTCCATAAATTGATTATAGACCTGGGCTTCATTTTCTGTTTGTTCCAATGGAGCAAATGCTTCATTACTATTTTGATAGGCCTCCCTGGCTGACTGGATCTCCCGAATAACATTTTCACGCTCTTCCCGGCTCATTTCAGTATCCAACAATTTCACATACCCTCTCTGCGCTCTTTCAAGATTTGCCTCCATCTGTCCAAGATACTGGATGCTGGGTAAGCGAACATCTGAAACCGCATGGAAGGAATTCCCTACGTTCCCCATGCTTACCATTCCAATCACACCGATGATCAAAGCAATGCCCGATATCAGAGCAAACCCGGTTATGATCTTTTTTCCAATTTTAAAATCTTTGAAACTCATAGCATATTATTTTATTTGTTTTGTCTATTCTTCTTTTTGTTCTTTCTCTGTTTCCGTCTGTTCCCTGGCTTCTTTAATAGCCTGAATGTTCACCAGATCATCGGTTGAGAGTACAAGATCGATGTTCAGGATCATGAAGAATTTCTCGTCCAACCGGGTCATACCCGAAATAAATTCGGACCGAAATTTACTTCCAATGGTCGGGGGAGGCAGAATGTCTTCATCATTGATTTTCTGAACTGCTTTAACGGCATCTACGAGAAGGCCAACCCTCACCGCTTCGCCCTTAATTTCGGACTCAACGACAAGAATACAGGTGGTTTTGGTCCATTCGGCCTGTGGCATGCCAAATTTCACGCGCAGGTCGATCACCGGGAGCACATTCCCTCGCAGATTGATCACCCCCCTCATATAGTCGGGTGAACGAGGAACCTCTGTGATCTCGGTCATCTCCAATATCTTCAGGACTTTGCTCACATGCAGGGCAAAGACCTCCTCGCCCAAACGGAACGAGAGATAGGAGTTGATCTTCTTTTTGTCTTTTTGTTCCATACTCTATTGATTTATTTGTGTTTAATATTCTGAGCTAATGAGCTGGCAACTGGCGAGCTGGCGAGCTGGTGAGCTGGTGAGCTGGTGAGCTGACAACTGGCGAGCTGATGAGTTGATGAGCTGGCGAGCTGATGAGCTGATGAGCTGGCGAGCAACCCCCTAATTAACAAATTAACGAATTGACCTACTAACCTACTAACCTACCGACCTAAGGACCAAATGACCTAACGACCTAATGACCTAACGACCTAATGACCTAATGACCTAATGACCTACTGACCTACTGACCTAATGCCCTCCTTCCCTGATTAAAGCATTGGCATCCAACACAAGGGCAATGGATCCATCGCCCATGATTGTGGCGGCCGATATCAGTTTCTGCTCGTGGTACATTTTACCAAGCGGTTTAAGAACAGCCTGTATCTTTCCAATAACCTGATCTACCGTAAGGGCTATTCTTACATCGCGGTAATTGATCGCCACCATTTGCATTTTCTCGGGCGGTGTTCCGCCAACTTTCAATTCTTCCCTTAAATTGAAAAATGACATTTGATCACCGCCAAGTGAAATAATATTATTAAAGCTATTGGCAACATCAGAAGCCCTGACAGGGAATATCCGGTCGGTAAGCGAAAGCGGGATAACATATCTTGTCTGGTTGATCCTGACCAGGAGTCCGTCAATGATCGACAAGACAAGGGGTAATGTGATGGTAACCGTGGTTCCTTTCCCTTTGACCGAAGCCACATTAACTTCTCCGCGAATGGCAGAAATGTTCTGCATCACAACATCCATCCCTACGCCCCGGCCGGAAACCTCTGTTACTTTTTCTGACGTGGTAAACCCTGAGTGAAATACAAGATTGAGTTTTTCCTCTTCCGTTAACGGAACATCTTCTTTTACAATACCCTTTTCAATGGCTTTATGATAAACTGCATCGGGATCAATACCCTTACCGTCATCAATGATCCGGATAACAACATTGGCTCCGCTGTAAAAGGCCTTAATGGCTATTGTTCCCTCTTCAGGTTTTCCGTTTTTCCTGCGTTCCTCAGGAGTTTCAATGCCATGGTCGATGCTGTTGCGCAAGATGTGGACCAGGGGATCGGTCAGACTCTCGATCATGGTTTTGTCAAGTTCGGTATCCAGGCCCTCCGTTTCAAGATTGATTTTCTTTTCCATACCGCGTCCAAGCTCGAGCACAAGACGCTGAAACCGCATCAGGAGTGTTTCCAGAGGAATCAGGCTGATGCTGAAAGTACTGTCACGGAGTTGAGATGTGAGTTTCTGGACCGATTCAGAGACCATCTTCAGCTCAGGAATATGATGATTTGCAGCAATCATGGTGAGACGTTCCTGGGTGATCACCATTTCACTTACCAGGTCCATCAGCCCGTCAATTTTGTCGGTGGCTACACGTATAGTACCAGCCGTTCGGCGAGAATTTTTACCGTTTCCCTCCGAAGGCGCCGGCTTATTTTCATTTAAAGAAACGGTTTCTATCTCTTGCTTTTCTTCTCTTGGTTTCTCTTCCTTCCGGTCATCGGGTTCAGGTTCTGCAAATTGCGATATCTCGGAAACATCGATCTTTTTCTGGCGGTCCGATAACTCGTTGAGTTTTTCTATAAAATGATTGTTCCCGAACAAATCGGAGCGGCTGATGGGGTGGATTTCAATGGTCGATTCATCCTCAACAAAAATGAAAACATCACGAATGGCATTAATACTTTCCTCTGTCGTCAAAAAGATATCCCAGAAAAGATAGGAAGTGGCAGGGTTCAGTTCATGAAACGGGGGAACTGATTGCACGCCGGGAATGGCATAAATCTGTCCCAGACTTTTGAGGTCTTCAAGAAGAAAGAAAAGATTGGTGCCGTTCTTAATCACTTCAGGCCCCGGGTAAAAGTGTATGAAATATGTGGCCATTCCCTCAGGATCTTCTCCCTCCGTGGTTGAAGAACTGCCACACTCTCCTTTGGCTGTTGCGATCATATTTTCGGTTTCCTCCTTCACCACCAGATCAATATTTTTTTCCATCTCCCGGCATCGCTGTTTGAGTTCCCCGGTCAATTCACCGGGCGCTTCCAAAAGGTCTCTCAACAGATCAACCGACTGGAGGGTCACAGATATAAGAGAGGACGATGCACACAAATGTCCTGAGCGCACCATTTCGTATATATTTTCCAGACGATGAGTGAATTCGCTCAACCGGTCGAATCCAAACATAGCCCCACCACCCTTTAGGGAATGCAAAGCTCTGAAAACCCGCTCTATCAGGTCTTTTCCGGCAGGAGACAATTCAAGGGCCATGAGCGCCTGCTCCAGATCATTGATATTGTCCAGGGCTTCATCCACAAATCTTGACTGAAAATTTTCATAGGAGGAACTCATATCGGATAATGTTTTTTAGGATTCAATTCATCTTTCTGATGTTCATAATACAACGTCAGAAAACAACGCTTCTTTACTTTGCCACCTCAGTTTAATCCTGAATACCTCTTTCCTGGTTCAGGAAAACAGGAGAGATTGTAATAATCAAATTATTTATATGTTTTTTAATTTAAATTATTTTTTACTTTAACAATTCTAAGTAAGCACACATCTTCCCCGTAGCGAGTTGTGCGAAAACTCACAAAATACTGTAATTCTGATTTTTAACTAGCTGTATTTATTCGTCAGAAGTGCGCAGAGGAACCAGCTCTTTTACACGGTTAATGATCTTTTTTATATCAATGGGTTTGGCAAAAAAATCAGCAGCTCCGGCTTTCATAAGTGTATCAATGGTATCGGGCTCATTCAATGCTGAGACAACAACAACAGGAATATCGGAAAATTCTTTTTTTGCCTTCAAACGGTCCAGCATCTGAAAACCTGAAATTCTCGGCATTAAAAGGTCAAGCAAGAGTAACCCGGGCTTTTGCTCATGAATGGCTGTCCACCCCTCTGAGGCGGATAATGCGGTACGTGTGGTATAACCGGCATCCTCAAGCAAAGCCTCCAGCAAGACATTATTGGTTTCGGAATCATCAACAATGAGTATATAGTTCTGATTTTTACTGTTCATAGCTGAAAAGGTTTTTTTTGTATAAATTTTTCAACGTTCGTGAGAACCAGGTAAACCCAAATTTCTATTGAATCTTGAACATCATCGGTTTTCAATTTCCTACAAATATACGGAAGGATATAATCTGTTGATACTAAAAAGGCGGTGATCTGCATCACCGGAAGGGGTGATTTACATCACCGCACCAATGGAAAGCCCTAAAACCGGGGAATTCTCACGGGGGAGACTGGATCTGGCTATTGTTTTCACCCTATGATTCTGTTTATCTTGCAAAAATATGAACCTGGTCTTTTAACTTCCTTATTCCTAAACTGGACAAGCCAGAACCAAACAAAGTAATATAAAAAAATCAAATGAGAATTAACCGGAAGAAATAATTGCTACGCAATTATTTTTTGGTTGTCCACGAATTACACGAATTTGCACGAATCATTGTCGCACCTGGAGTGCGACTTTAAACGGCTCTGCCGTTAAAAAAACTGTAAAACAGCTTCTAAATTCGTATAATTGACAACATTATAATTTATTTTTTAAGGTTCATCACCAAAATGCGTACTTATTTTAAAACAATAGAAATGTCTAATGATTACTAAAGCATACGACACCTTCAGTGTCGATATTTTATATTTTGCAAACAGCTATAAACATAGGAGCCCTTCAGACTCCGATTCTCTCAAATATATGGGCATGACCCCGAAGCGGGTCGTAACCGTTATGTATATTTGTATGTTTTTCGCAACGGTTTCACGATTATGACCTTTTGTAAGTATTAAATAGGGTAGTTTAAAGTAGTATGTGCATCAATAGAGATTGCTTCACCTCCTTTTCAAAAACGGGAAAGCAGTAGAATTTAAAAAGGTGGTTCACAATTTCACCCCCAGATATTTTGAAACGGTATCGACCAATAATTCTCTTCTTATGGGTTTGGTCAGATAGTCGTCACACCCGGCATCGAGCATCTCATCCCGGTCCTGGGTCATAGCAAGAGCTGTTTGGGCGATCACCGGAACACTGGGTTGTATTCTCTTGATTTCGCGCGTAGCTGAGATACCGCCTAAATCCGGCATTTTCACATCCATCAGGACAAGATCAATACTATCTTCCTGCTCACGGAAGATTTCTATTGCTTCATTGCCCGTAGCGGCTCTGATAACCCTCACAACCCCTTCACCAAATTCATGATCGAGTATTTCCCGCAAAAGAATAAAGTTGATCTCATCATCCTCGGCGATCAAAATGGTATGCTCCTCACGTTCTTCTCCCCCGGGGATTTCATCTGAACCAGAAAAGTCTTCAATATCATGACTGTCAGGCCTGATATCGAAAAAGAAAACCGATCCCTCACCCGGATTTGAGTCCATCTTAATTTCACCACCCATCTTTTCCACAATGCGCGAGGCGATGGTCAGGCCCAGACCGTTACCGCCAAAGGTACGTGTAGCCCCCATATCCAGTTGATAAAAAGGCTGAAATATAAGATTATACATATCGGGTTGAATACCGATCCCGGAATCTTCAACATAAAACCTGACAGCACCTCCAATTTTGTGGCAGCCGAATTTAATCTCGCCATGTTTTGTGAATTTCACAGCATTGGAAAGCAATTTCTCCATAACCTGCTTTAAACGGTCAGCATCCACAGAAATGGTGGCTGAATGAAGGGTGGCATCCACATCGGGCGCCTTCATGATGACATCGCTTCCTGTTTCATTCTTGAAACTTTCATAAAGGGAGAGCATAAATCCTTTCAATCTTATGGGATTGTTTTTCAGGATGAGATTTCCTGTTTCCAGACGGCTGATGTCAACAATATCGTCCACCACGCCAAGAAGCCTTTGAGTGGAGTCGATCACGATGGATAAATATGAGGTCCGTTTTTCCTGTGGGGTCCCCGGCATTTTGGCAAGTTCCGAAAATCCGAGGATGGCATTCATGGGCGTGCGGATCTCGTGCGACATGTTCTGTAGAAAAGCCGCCTTCAGCAAATCGCTTTCACGGGCCTTTTCACGTGCATCTATCAGTTCCTGCTCAAAACGTTTCTTCTCAGTAATGTCCTGCTTCACACCAACAAAATGCGTGATCTCACCATGGGCATCCACAATGGGAGCGATGGTGGCAAGTTCAAAATAAGGTTCACCGTCCTTTTTGCGGTTGATCAGTTCACCCCGCCATATTTCCCCCGACTT
>JAWOCV010000291.1:0-6940 GCA_046483585.1 Marinilabilia sp. | reverse complement strand
AGCATGGAGGCTAAAGTGATCAGATCGGCTCCGAAATGGCCGTAGCTAATGGCACCGTGGTTGGCACCCCAGTTTTCCATCACAGAATACACATCTTTGAAGGCACCCTTGCCGGTTGTTCTTGGTACAAACCAGGTGGTGGGCCATGTGGGATCGGTGCGTTCGTTCAGCACACTGTGTATCTTTTCAGGCAGATCGACGCTCCAGCCTTCTGCGATTTGAAGCACGGGGCCTACACCTTTTACCAGGTTGATCCGGGCCATGGTCAGGGGCATTTCGCCTGCTGTTTTGAAGAGCGAAGAGAATCCTCCTCCCCTGAAATACCCACGGTTGGCCGGTGGCCATACTGTATTGTCGAGGCATTTTTGGGCTTCCTCTTCCGTGACTTCCCAGAAGGGTTTCATTACAGGATTGCCGTCCTTGTCCTGTTGCTGGGCAGTGGCATCCAGTGTGGTGGACCCGGAGTTGATCAGGTGGATGATACCATCTTTGGCAGTACCGCTGAGGCTCTTGCCTGATACCCGTTTAACCGCTTCAGGGCTCCAGAAGGTTCTGACATCGGAAAAGATCTGGGCCCTGTTGGTCAGAAGATGACCGAAGAGCATGGCTACAGCGTTGAGGCTGTCGTTTTCCGTAGCCACAATATAGGGCTGACGGATGCCGTTCCAGTCGAACGATGAGTTGAGAATGGCTTCAGGGAAATCGCCGTTGGGCATGTGATCGGTCCACTGCCTCTGGCCCTGGAAGCCCATGGCGATGGCGTTTCTGCCCATGGATTCTTCGCCGTAGCCCATCTCTTTGAGTTTTTCATTTCCGTTCATCAGGTCCCGGAAGATAAGGGTCATCTTCACCACGGTTTCCCATTCCTTGTCTTTGTCTTCCCTGCTTCCCTGCATATCCTCAGGATTGGGATCCTCTCCCTCTTTGCAGTTTTCTTTGGTCCAGGCCAAGGCCTTTTTAAATTCTTCATGATCATAGATCCCTTCATTGAGCCGGCGGTTGATCTCGCTCATATCGACAAACTCGGTACGCATGCCCAGATAGTCCTGGAAGAATTCGGGATCGACCATGGAACCGACAATGCCCATGGAGGTGTATCCCAGCGAGAGGTAAGATTTTCCGCGCATCTGGGCCACTGCCAGTCCGGCATTGACAAAACGGAGTATTTTCACCTGAACATCTTCCGGGATTGTGGTATCACCGGCATCTTGTACGTCTCTTCCGTAGATGCCGAAAGCCGGCAGTCCTTTTTGTGCATAGCCAGCTAAAGCTGCGGTGAGATAAACTCCGCCGGGCCGTTCGGTACCGTTGAAACCCCATACGGCTTTCGGCCTTAGCGGGTCGGCATCCATAACTTCCGTTCCGTAACACCAACTGGGGGTTACGGTAAGAGACACGCCCACATTTTCTTCCTTAAACTTTTCTTCACATTTGGCTGCTTCTGATACACCGCCAATGGTGGTGTCAGATATAACGCATTCCACTTCTTCTCCACTCGGAAAATGAACGTTTTCTCTGATCAGATTTTCTGCGGCACGTGCCAGGTCCATCGTCTGCTTCTCAAGCGATTCCCTTACACCGCGTTCCCTGCCGTCAATTACCGGCCGGATGCCTACTTTGGGTAATTTGCCTATTAGTCGTGTGCTCATGATTTAAAACTTTTTGGTTCTGTTAATAAATTGATGATATGTTGTATTTGATAATGATACAATGATTGAATGCCTGCCCGACTGGGACAGGCGGGCCTGCCCGCCGAAACACAGTGAAGGCGGGATTGGATGATTGAATGTAGCATGGCGCTGAGAGCGGAGCGCACAGAGTAAAAATTCCCGCGTCTCGTGTCCCTGGTCCCGGGTTGCCGGCAGCTATATTTCTCAGCATATATAACATCTCATAGTACATGGTGCATACGCTCAACTCACTCATTAATATTCCTATTCTCATTTTCTCGTCTCACCCCGTTCTCGTCTTCCCTGCTTTTCTGCCAGATTAATCTTCGAGACGCAAGCATTGCGTCTCTACTGCAGTGCCTGTAAATACTTCGCTGCTTACTTGTTCAATTTGTTTTCTCGTTTTATCATCTTCTCCTATACTCTTATTATGGGTTCCTGCATTGCGCTCCAGTAATGTTCTGTGCCTTATTTTCGCCAAGCAGTTGGAGCGCTAAGAGGTCTGGAGGAGACCTTCTAACCCAGGGTTGACACCCTGGGCTATAACTATATCACCCTTTCAGGGTTTACTCCACTGCCAGGTTTATATTTTATTTCCTATTGAATCCGGCACTCAAGCATTGCCTCTCTACTGCCGGCTTTAGCCCGCGTGCTTTGCCAACTATTATTCAAGCACTTCAAAACAACCTGATGACCATCAATGACCAATATATTCATTTACCGACTGATTTTAGCTGGTCTCAACATTCAAACTCCTGTCAAACAATCAAACTCTTAGTCGAACTCCTGTCAAACTCTTTGTCAAACTTTAAATATATTCCCAAAACGTTTCTGCCAGTTCTTCATACGTCTTCCTGTTCTCCGAAGGCTGCACCACTTCAGGATGATAGTCCACCTGACTGCGGGCTTCCTCTGCATCTTTATAGATGCCTGCTGCTATAAATCCAAAGAGTGCTGCGCCGAGCACGGTGGTTTCCTTCTGATCGATAAGCTGGATCGGCTTGTTAGTGACATCGGCACGGATCTGATTCCACAGCGTGTTTTTGGAGCCTCCTCCCACGCATATGATCTTTGAGGCTGTAAAGCCGCCTGCCTGTTCCAGAGCGTTGAGTCCTTTTTTCAGCTTGAAAGACAAGGATTCCAGCCCTGCACGATAGATCTCCGCACGATCTGTATGCAGGCGCAGCCCGAAGATTCCGCTGGGATACCGTCCCTTTTCTACCTGCACAAAATCTGGGTTGATGCGTATGCCATTGCTTCCGGGAGCTATCTTTTCGGCTTCCCCAATGATGTTTTCATAACTTTCCAGTTCATCGCCTTTTCTGTAGAGCATTTTCCGGATCCATTCCAGCGGTCCTGAGCCGATCCAGTTCATACCAATGGTGTATACACCTGGTATGGCATCCAGTTCAGTGGTAATCTCCCTTTCAAGCTGTTCTTTTCCGGCTGTGAAGTCATTGCTTCGCGTCATAAGGATCTCCCAGGTGCCGGTGCTCAATACCGGCTCACCCAATCCGGCTCCGGAACCATAGATGGCAAACTGGGTATCATGACCGGCCACAAAAACGTTGGTGTCTTGTGGGATGCCTGTTTCTTCCGATGCCCTGGCCGTAACACCACCTACCGATTCCCCGGCTTCCCGGATCTCAGGGAAGAGGTTGGGATCCACACCGATGCTTTCCAGCACCTCTTCGGAGAGCTGTCTTCTTCGGGCATCCATCAGCATGGATGTTCCCGCCATCGTGCAGTTGGTGATGCGCTGGTCACTTAATCTGTGGAGCAGAAGGGAAGAAAGGAAAAGAAAATCCGAGGCGCGGTCGATCACCTCAGGCTTGTTTTCTTTAAGCCATATGATCTTGTTGATGGTATTCATACCGTAAGGAAAAACCCCACATATGCTGTACAGCCTTTCCCGGGAGATGTAGCCGTCAATATTCTCCATGATGGGATGCGTGCGTTCACATTGCCAGGAGATGACCGGGTATATCAATCTTCCGTCCGAATCAATGAAGGTGCCGTCTACACCGAAAGTGGTGACGGATACAGCAGCAACGCGTTCGTGATCGATTTGAGCAATAACCTCACGGGAGGCCTTTGCCAGTTTTTGCCAGATGTCCTCGACATCCCAGATCAGTCCTCCTTTGTAGTAAGGGTCTTCAGTAGTGGCGTTGGGATATGACTGGGAAGCTTCAATTTTGCCATAACGGTTGATGGCAATAACCCGGACGTTTGTTGCGCCACAGTCGAAAATGATTACGAGATCTTTATTTTTCATAGAGCATAATATATTGTTGTTCTAAATATTTATTATTTCAGTGAAGAATTAGGCTCGTTCTTAGCGACATAAGTTGGTCCCGCCGTGGCGGGAGCAAAAAGCAGTTGGCAAGTTTCGCCAGATTTTATTTTTCTTCCGGCTGCAGCTTATCTGATTTGCCAACTGCCCATTGCCCACTGCCAACTTTATCCCACCAAATGACTACTTCATGACAACCGAATTCTTCTGCTAGCTGTAGCTTTCTGGTTTGCCAACTGCTTTTTGCCCTTTGCCAACTTAATTCCCCCATTGACCAGTATATTTTTCTCCTGAATTTGGCTTTAGTTGGTTGCTAATTGCTTTTTGCCCACTGCTTCTTCTTCACTCCCTCGCTCGCCCCTGAACCCCTGAAGGGGTATCCACCGCACTCGTGCCAGTCTCCTCTTCACCCTGACCTTTGCCTTTTTTTTCTGACGTCTGATCTCTGACCTCTGACTTCTCTCTTCTTCACAGCTTACTACATCTTCAAACTCCCGTCAAACTTTCAAACTTTTCTCTTCGTCAAACCATCAAACCATCAAACATTCTCAAACGGCTTTATTGTATTGCCGGTGCATTCTTCAGCAGATATTCCTCCGCCTCAGCCGACCACAGGCCGTTGTGTTTTTCTACGATTTCATCCAGCTTTTTGAAGAGGGGTTTTTCTTCACCTTTCTTTTTAAAATCTTCAATCGCTGTCAAATCCATTTCTATATTTGTATACATCAGCTTTTTTCCGCCGGGTATGTCGGGTAGATTTTTCGTAGTATCGATCACAGCATTCAGCCCGCCGATGTGGGTGATCATGAACGAGGGGTTGATCCTTCCCTGTGACATCAGATCGAGGGATTCCTTCATGTCATCGGTATTGCCTCCACTGGTTCCCACGATATGGGTTGAAGCGTAATGCACATTATAGAAGTTGTATTCCGCCCTGAAATTTTTATCCGTTGGCCCTGCAAAAAAGTTGAGGCATCCATCCCTTCCAAGGAGGGCATCGCCCTGCTCTACCACCTCCCTGACCGGTGCAAAGACGAAAACGTCATCAAAGCCTGGCGCATCGATATGGGAAAGGATCTCTTCTACCGGGTTGTCCAGGTTTTTGTTGTTGATGAAGTACAGATCCACTCCATTCTTTTGTTTTACCTTTTCAGGCGGAAAAATCTTTTCTGCATATTTTAGTCGTTCTTCGTCGATATCGGTCACTATCAGGGTGCCGGGTTGGCGGTCCCGGTTAATGGCATATTCGATTGCACCCAGTCCCATAGGTCCGGCGCCGGCCAGCATGGCCATGTTGCCGTTTTCTTTTATATCCATGTAGTGTTCATAGGAACCGGGTTGGGTATGATAGGAGGCATGGAATGCTCCAACGATACAAGACATCGGTTCCGAGAGCGATGCCGGAAAATATCCTTCCCCGGAATAGGGCAGGAGACAGCCCATTTCCATTACCTCTTGTGGAATGATAATATAGGTAGCATCGCCGCCGATATACTGGTATGAATAGCCCGGCGCGTCTAAACTGCCTTTATAGTTAAGTGCAGGCTGGATGGAGAATTTCATGCCGGGCTCGAACTGGTCCTGCCATTTTTTGCCCACCTTTACGAGCTCTCCGCTGAATTCATGGCCGATTATTGTCGGCCGGTTGTGCACATCATCGGGCACCCTTTTGTGATCGGCCCCCTGTTTGACTGCTTTGTATGACGACATGCAGAGGCTGTCGGAGACAACACGGGCAAGAATTTCATCCTCTTTGATTGGAGGCAGTTCAAATTCTTCTAGGCGCAAATCGCCTTTTCCATATATTCTTACTGCTTTGGTTCGCATGGCTCTATTTGGTTTGGCGTTATTATTCTGTTTATGACTCTTATTAAGGTGAAGCAGTTATTTATATATAATGCATGAATGCTTAAATGCGAGAATGCCTGCCCGCAGCAGGCGGGCTAGAATGTGGCATAGAGCAAAAAGTCCCGCGTTTCGGGTCCCTTGTCCCGGGTTGCCTGTAGCTACATCGCTGCCTACTTAGTGCTTACTTAACTCACTACTCAAAACTCACTACTTTTCTCCTCTTCTCCTTTTCCCGTCTTCTCTACTTCATGTCAATTGACATACGCCACGGCGTGTCTCTACAAAATTTTCCAAACTCACTACTCTCAACTCACTACTTCTTTCAAACTCTTCACCTTTCCTCCTCAACTGCCAAATGCGGCTTTGAGATTGCCAACTGCCAACTGCCCTTTGCCAACTTCCTATCAAATCAAACTCCTGTCAATCATTCAATCATTCAATCATTTTATCATTTACTCATTCAGCTCAACATCGCCTGCCCGCCTGTAACCGGAACAGCCTGCCCTGTCTCATAATCCTGATCGATGACATAGTATATGGCCTTCATCAGATCTTCTACCTGACAGCCCCTGCCGGCTGGTATTCTTGATTCATAGTGTTTCTTCACATCCTCTATGGTCTTGGCGCCGGGTACTTTTCCTGCTCTCAGGTACTGAACAAATAATCCGTTTTCCGGGTCTGACCACAGGGGACCTTCGAAATAGTTCCCCGGACAGATGGAATTCACCTTAATCCGGTAAGGCATCAGCTCGAGGGCAAACGACTGGGTAAGTCCTATTCCGCCGAACTTGCTGCCCGCATAGGTAAAGTTCTTTTTGCTTCCTACCAGTCCCGATTTGGAGTTGATCTGAATGATGTCCATGAAACGGCTGTCATGGTAATGCGACTGGAGTTTCATGATTTTGGAAGCATGCTTCGCACTTATATAGTATCCCTTATAATTCACACGGGTGATGGCTTCAAAAGTATCGGGATCCATCTCATCCAGCCCGCCTGCTTTCAGGATGCCTGCGTTGCTGATCATCAGGTCGAGGCCCCCGAATTGTTTCAAAGTTTCGTCAATACAATTTTCCATAGAAGCATCATCGGAAACATCTGCCTGTACAAAGACGGCTTGATTCTGAACCTC
>JAWOCV010000265.1:0-2647 GCA_046483585.1 Marinilabilia sp. | reverse complement strand
TTTTCGAAGTCGAAACGCTCGTTGTTGCTCATCCCGAATCCAATGTGGCATGCTGCACAGGATTGTTCATTTGAACTTGCTCCGATACAATAATTGTTCAGCACATTGCTTTTCCCCATGCTGGCAATGCCCCGGTCTTCCACATAAGATATCCTCTCCCAGTTCCAGTGACTTGAGGCAATGACCTCTTTGTGTCGCTGATTGTGGCATTCAATGCAGCGTTCTGTCACTTCCTGCGGTGATGAGAAGTCTTGACGTAGTTCAGAGAAAAGGGAATGATCAACCGATGATTCCGGTTTAATGGCATATTTCTGCTTTAATTTTAACTCCGACAGATTTTGCAGTGGAGGTTGGTGGGTTATATGAAGCAGTGCCAGCAACCCAATGGTTATGACGATAATTGAAAAGACAACCTTTTTCATGACACACTTAGTGAATGGTGTTACTTATTTTTTGATAATCAGTCATTCCTGTTGATACGCAGGAATGTTTATAATCGCTTTTTTTACGTTATTGTAATTTAAAGAAATTTCTAATAGTTTTACTTCATGTTGGTTTGTTTTTTGCAGTTTATTCAAAACAGAATTGAAAACAGATGAGGGTCAAGGTGTATCGTCATCTGCCAAAATGAAAAATCTGGGCTGGTTTTGTTAGAAGTTGGAATGGTTCTTTCCCTTCTTCGTAAGTAAAGCGCATCATTTCAACCGTTCAAAACCGGAGTGAAATTAGAGATAAATTTATATATTTAAAAGTATAAATATTTGGAAAACGCAATTTGTAGTGAGACTGATTTAAAATAGTATGGCTTATGGCGTTTTGGACAAGACAAAAAATGGAGCGGTTAAATCATGTTCTCTAATTGAAAACTCTTTTAAAATTTTTGCATATTCATTTTTGATTTTGTAAGTTTGTTTTAAATATTTGAGAATTAGAATTTTAGGAAAATTCAAAATGTAATGTTTCGGTTGTATAAATAATTTAAACTTTAATTGATGAATGACGATGCCGGAACGAGAGAGTAAAATATAAAGATTGTCGTTCTTCAATTGTAAAAAACCATTATTTATGATTTCAATTAAGCAAAAAGTAGCAAGTTTGTTTTTGAGTGCTTTGTTTGTTTTGGGTGGAACTGTTTATGCTCAGCAACAAGATCCGATGATGCAGCAGGGACAGCAGGAACAGAAAGAGTACTCAGAGGAAGAGATTGACGTTTTTGCCAATGCTGTGGCACAAGTATTGCCTATTCAGCAAGAGGCAGAAGAGAAAATGATCGAAGAGATCGAAGATCAGGGAATGGAGTTGGATCAGTTTAACCAGATCGCAAATCAGATGCAACAAGGTGGTGAACCCGAAGGTGTATCTGAAGAAGATATGGAAACGTTCCAGAACATTTCAGACGAGATTCAGGGAATTCAGATGGAAACTCAGCAGAAAGTAAATGAAATTATTTCTGATGAGGGTATGAATCCTGAACAGTATCAGGAAATGATCAGCGCGTACAGTTCTGATCCAAACATCAAACAAAAAGTTGATGAGAAACTTGCTGAGCAAGAGCAATAAGGGTTAACCTTGTTCATACAAAAAAAGTCCCGTGCATTGAAATCGCACGGGACTTTTTTTTGTTAGAAAGGGGCGTTATATTGTTGATGTATTAAATTTAATGTCAGCTTCACATTCTTTTTTTACTTAGCTGGTGGTGGTCGATGGAAATTTAGATTTGTTTCTTTTCGTTGAAAGGCCACCGGATAATCTCAATCTGGAGATGAGTAAGATCCCAGAAAATGTTGTCCTTTCTGAGTTCTTCGAATCCTACCTTCAGGTGAGTGACATGGCGGGCAGCTAATTCCTGAAGATGATGCATCAGGGCGATTGTTTTCAGTTGGCCCGAAACTCCTGCATCCAAAGTTGAGATGGTGAGGTTTTCTTGCCGGACTGATATTTGCGTGAGAATTTATTCTTTACAGGAACTGTTGACACCAGGATGTGAATTTTGTTACTTTTTCTTCCCCATATTTGGAGAGTATTTTTTTTACTTCTTCAGGTGTTTTTTCTTTTTCTACATCATGCCCCTTACTGAAAAAGGTGTCTGCGAAACAGATGATCTGTTCTTCAATACTCAGTGGAACCATGTCACGGTGTGGAAGTGGAAGTTGCTGTTGACGGATTTCCGTGGCTGTGAGACCGGTGCCTGTATGCCTTTCACACACCAATGCGTGTTGAGGCAGTCCTTCCTGTTCCAGTATTTCGCGTCCCAGGTAGCCGTGACAAATGTAGGGATAGTCACCAAAGCATCCGATAACCGGAGCATTGGTTCGGGAAATGCCTATGTCATGTAACATGGCTGCTTCATAAATAAAATTATGGTCGGCCTTAAGCTCGGGGTGACGGGTGGCAATATCGAGACTTTTGTCACGTACCAGCCGGCTATGGGTAATCAAAAGGTCCCGTGCCGGATGGTCCGACGGATAATATTTTTCAATGATCCGGATCGACAAATCTCTGTCGGTTTGCGGCATATTATGTATGTGGTTTGGAATGTCCTATTTGTGTCTCTCCTGTAAGATCTTCACAACATCCTCAATGCGATACCCTTTGGCTGTCAGCAACACCAGTGTGTGGAAGGTCAGGTCAGCGACTTCGTTGAGAA
>JAWOCV010000151.1:0-21430 GCA_046483585.1 Marinilabilia sp. | reverse complement strand
TAAATACCGAACTTCAGTGTTGTACGGTTCATCTTAAATCTAAAAATCTAAAGATCTATTTCATTATGAAACAATTATTGTATTATGGCTGTGCCCTGATGATGCTTATGCTTTCGGGCAGTAATGCTGAAGGTATTAAAACTTCCGGAATACAGACCGGAGCCGACCGGACTGACCAGTGGTTACCAAAGATTAAAGACCAAAAGGTCGGATTGTTGGTAAATCATACGTCTATGGTAGGAGAGACGCATTTGGTTGACAAAATGCTTTCGGAAGGTGTGGAAGTCACCCGGATTTTTGCTCCGGAACATGGTTTTCGGGGAGATGCCGATGCCGGTGAACATGTAGATGATACCGTGGATAAGGAAACCGGGGTGCCGGTGGTATCCATATACGGAGATAACCGGGAACCTTCGCCGGAACAAATGACTGATATGGATGTGGTGATCTTTGATGTTCAGGATGTCGGAGTGAGATTCTATACCTATATCTCATCCATGCACAATATGATGCAGGCTTGTGCTGAAAACGATATTGATTTTATTGTGCTCGACAGGCCCAATCCCAATGGAGATTATTATGATGGCCCGGTTTTGGAGCCGGAATTCACCTCTTTTGTCGGCATGCATCCCATTCCTGTGGTCCATGGCCTTACGGTTGGAGAGTTGGCTCATATGATCAACGGAGAGGGTTGGCTTGAGGATGACATGAAATGTGATCTTGAGGTTGTAAAAATGAAAAACTATACCCACGATTCGAAATATTCATTGCCTGTCAAGCCATCTCCCAATTTACCGAATGATCTGTCTGTCAGGATTTATCCCTCTTTGTGTCTCTTTGAAGCGACCATTATGAGTGTGGGGCGGGGAACCGATTTTCCCTTCCAGGTGGTTGGTGCTCCAGACCCGGTATATGGTGATTTTACCTTTACCCCCCGTAGTATTGAGGGCATGGATAAAGATCCCAGGTACAAAGGAGAGAAATGCTATGGTGAGGATTTCCGGGGACTCGATCCCTGGGAACAAAAATTTTCACTGGAGCCGTTTTTTCGCTTTTATGAAAAATCCGGACGCGATTCTTCATTTGTTTCCCGTCGCCGGTGGTTTCATTTATTAAGCGGGACCGATAAATTGCTTCAACAGATTGAAGATGGCATGACAGAAGAAGAGATTCAGGAGTCGTGGGAAGAGGAACTTGAGACCTATGGTAAGCTCAGGAAAAAATACGCATTATATCCTTTGTAGTCGCTCAGGAATGAATTTCAATAAAATACCATCATACAAATAATCATAAACTTCATATTTCAAAAGATGAACATGAATCGTTCCGGAATGGCCTTTTTTGCAGGCTTGTGTTTTGTTATTCTGGGGGGCTATCAGAGCGTTGAATCCCAAAATATTCCTCCACGGCAGGTTATTGAGAACGGCCGTCAATGGGCCGATTCGGTTTACAACACCCTTTCCCCGGAAGAAAGGATCTCCCAGCTTTTTTGGTTAACCGTAGATGCCAAAGGGGATATTTCCGAAAAACACCGTGATATAGAACTGGTAAAGGAGTGGAAACCGGGGGGAATTATATTTTTCCGGAGTGATGTGGACCGGATGGTGGATATGACCAATTATATGCAGGAATTGTCAGATGTTCCTCTTTTTGTGGTGGCTGATGGAGAATTGGGACTCGGAATGCGATTTAATGAAACCATTTCATATCCTGATGCAATGACGTTGGGGGCCATTCAGAACAATGATCTGATCTATGAATTAGGGAATGAGGTGGCACGGCAGTATAATGAAATCGGGATGCATGTGAACCTGGCTCCTGTCGGTGATGTGAACAATAATCCGGACAATCCCGTGATTGGTCGTCGTTCTTTTGGAGAGGATCCCCAAAATGTTTCTGAAAAGGCGGTCACTTTTCTTTCAGGCCTTCAGGATGGTGGCGTTATGGGTGTGGCCAAACATTTCCCCGGCCATGGAGATACCGACAAAGATTCCCATAAAACACTTCCTTATATTCCACATTCCCGGAATCACCTTAATCAGGTCGAATTTCCGCCTTTTTCAGCTATGATCGATGCCGGTGCCTGGGGGGTTATGACTGCTCATCTGGAAGTTCCGGCCATTGAAAAAGAGGGGGGATTGCCTGCCAGTTTTTCCTCAGATATCATTGAGGGTATTTTGAGAGATTCACTGGGTTTTGAGGGCCTGGTGATTACCGATGCTGTGAACATGGCGGGTGCCAAATCCGTTGGACGTCCAGGTTTTGTTGATGCTCAGGCTCTCCGGGCCGGAAACGATATCGTCGAATTTACGGAAGATCTGCCGGGTGCCATTGAGGCAGTGAAAAGTATGATTGCTGATGGGCGCCTTGACTGGAGCGATATTGAAGAAAAATGCAAGCGTTCCCTGGCATTTAAGCATCATTTGGGACTGACCCGCCTACAACATACCAACCCCGAAGGATTGATGGACCGGATCAATACACCGGAAGCCCGGCTGCTTGAGCGGCAACTTCATGAAGCCGCCGCTACCGTGCTTGTCAACCGGGAGGGGGTCATTCCGCTTGACAGTCTTGACAACGGCCGGTTTGCTTGTGTGGTGGCCGGGGAAGCGCCAGAGTTTGAGAAAAGGGTCAACAGCTATCTTGAAATGCCCGTTTTTCGGCTTAACGACACTGAACCTGAAAAGCTTGAGGAGACCCTTGAAAAGATAGAAGATTTTGACCGTCTGGTAGTGGCGGTCACGCCTTCCGGACATACTTTGCCCGCTGATATTAAAAATTCCCTTATGCAACTCCTGAACGATAAAAAAAGCGTTGTGGCGTTTCTTGATAATCCTTACAAACTGGATAAATGGTTGGGAATAGAACTGGCTGACGGTCTGGTGGTGGGTTATCAAAACACAGCAGTGACCCGGGACGTGGCTGCCCAGGTTTTGTTTGGAGCAGTAGGTGCTACAGGACGGTTGCCGGTATCTGTTGACAACCGTTTCTCCCACGGCGATGGCGTTGACACCCCGGGTAGACTGCGATTGAAATATACCCTGCCGGAAGCGGTAAACATGAACGGGAGGCGCCTGATTTCAAGGGTTGATTCCATCGTGGACAGAGCGATCCGGGAAGAAGCTTTTCCGGGTTGTCAGGTTCTGGTGGCTCGCCGGGGCAATGTTATCTTTCATGAAGCCTACGGGCATCATACTTACGGGCAAAGGCACCGGGTGAGACTGGATGACCTTTATGATCTGGCTTCTGTAACCAAAATTACCGGACCACTTCCCCTCCTGATGGATCTTTATCAGGAGGGCGAGCTGGATCTTGACGCCCCTGTCAGTAAATATTATTCGGATTGGAAATCACGTTTTCTCCGACCTTCAGATAAGGAAGATCTGATCATCAGGGATGTTTTAGCCCACCAGGCCGGACTTGAGCCATATATCGCCTATTGGCGAATGGCCATGAAAAAGAATGAGTATTCGGGGAGGTGGTTTAATATGAATGAGGGTATTGAGATAGATGATCATCTCTATCTGAAAGACCGCTTTAAGCGCAGGATATTCAAGACCATACGAAAGAGTGATCTGTCTGATGAAAAAGAGTACCGTTACTCGGGGCTTTCCTTTATCGTTTTTCCCCGTATGATCGGTGAAATGACCGGAGAGGATTATGAAACAAGGCTGGATCGTTCGTTTTTTGAGCCATTGGGGGCTTCTTCACTCATGTATAAGCCATTACGTGAATACTCCCTTCAGCAGATAACGCCTACCGAATACGATTCTTCCTTTCGCAAAAAACAGGTCCATGGCAGGGTACATGACGAAGCCGCCGCTGTAATGGGTGGCATAGCCGGAAATGCAGGGTTGTTTTCCAATGCCAATGATCTGGCCAAGATGATGCAAATGTATCTGAACGGGGGGGAATACGGGGGAATTGAATATCTTGGCTCTTCCGTGGTAGAAGAATTTACGCGCCGGCAATTTCCGGATAATGACAATCGGAGAGGGTTGGGATTCGATAAGCCGAAGCCCGACAATGATGAATTATCTCTTGACGAGGCTTACCCGGCCCCGGGTGTGAGTTCCGGGAGTTTTGGTCATGCCGGATTTACCGGAACCTTTGTCTGGATGGACCCTGAGCACGAGCTGTTATATGTGTTTCTGTCCAACCGGGTTTACCCCGACCGTAGCCATTCAAAAATCTACGAATTGGATGTCAGGAAGGCCATTCAGCAGGTTTTTTATGATGAACTGGACAAATGATATGGCACTACCGGCCAATGATCTTAATATCGCGGGAAAAAGTTTCTTCCTGCAGGTCTATCCCGGGAGGCAATTCCTTTAACTTGTAAAAAGCCCCGTTCTCTGTCAATTCTATATCAATGATACCGATAACGATGAGGTCGATCAGTATTCTTTCTGCCTTTTTACGCGAAATTTGGGCTATCCGGGAGAATTTTGAATGGGTGATGTACTGGTCTTCAGAATTCAGCCAGGCAAGCAGGATTTGTTCGGGCTCTTTAAGCTCGAAAAAAGTCCCTGTCTCCTTTTTCTGCTTCATCCATACTTTGAGAAGGATTCGGTTGGCCAGAAGATTCTGGTCTTGTACTCTTACATAAACTTTGTATTTTCCTTCCCTGGTAGGCGCTTTATGGGTTTGATTTTCGCTTTTGGGAACAACGATCTCCAGAACTGTTTTGCCTTCCACTTGCCATTCGTGGGTTTCAAAGGCTACAGGTGGTCTGCAGTAGCGTGTGGCTGCCGATTCGATCATATAATATTCCTCATCTGAAGAGACACCGGCTATTCGCCCATTGTCTTTCACCCCTACAAGCAGACGTCCCCCTTCAGTGTTGGCAAAAGCCGCCAGCGACCGGGCAATTTTCCTGCTGTCGTTTATGGCAAATTTAAAGTCCTGCCGCAAATGCTCCCCCTCGGCGATCAGATTTTTAAGATAACTCTTCACGTCAACTGCAATTTTGTTCTGCCTCTATTGAGCGGGAATTCAGATGCACAATCCCCGTATAAAGCGGGGTAAGCCCAAAAACGGAACGCTCAATTCTGGTACTGCAAATTTCGGGAAAAAACATTACAAAATAAAATCCTTTTTTGACAGAGTTTAGAATAAATTAAAATTAACCACACATAGCGGATTTTCACAGGAAATATGACAAATGTCATAGTTAATATCGACGATAACGCCCAATTTTATTAGAGAAAAAAATCTTCAATTTATTTATATCTTTAAAAATCAGCACTATGCTTCAAACAGATGATTTGATCAAAAAGCTGGCCGACCGGCATGGCCGCGGGGAGGAGAGTCTTTTGCCTATTCTTGAGGACGTTTATGAAACCCAGCATCTTGTTTCTGAGGATGCCATGATTGAAATTGCCCGGGAGCTTGACATATCTGCCGCGCGGGTCTATGGAACCGCCACTTTTTATTCTTTTCTGGAGACTGGGAAATGCGGAAAATATGTGATCAGGGTTTGTAAGACCATTACTTGTATGATGCATGGAAAGAATCTCATTATAGAAGAGCTCGAGGAGTTGCTTAAAGTCAAACTTGGTGAAACGACGTCTGACGGGTTGTTTACTTTGAAGGAGACCAACTGTTTGGGACAATGCCATAAGGGGCCTGCCATGCTGATTAATGATGTGCCTTACACTGAACTGACCCAGGGATCAGTACGGGATATAATTAATGAATACCGGCGTAAAGAGCAGCAGGCCGCTTCCTGAGTTTTGCAGGAAAGGAAAAGAGGGGGAAGAAAAAAAATTAATGCTTTGAAAAAAAAACGATTATGAATAAAAGTCTGAAACGTCTTGACCTGATATTTAAAAATGAAAAGGATGCCGACGTCATTCTGAAAAAATCCCTGGCCCGTAGTAATGAAGAACTCACTGAAGACTTGATAAGTTCAGGTCTGAAAGGACGAGGCGGAGCCGGTTTTCCAACCGGCTTGAAGTGGAAACTTACCGCCGAAGCACCCGGTGATGAAAAATATGTGATCTGCAATGCTGATGAGGGAGAACCCGGAACCTTCAAAGACCGGGAGATCCTCTCCAGTGTGCCCTATAAGGTAATGACAGGAATGGCTGTTTGTGCCCGTATTATTGGCGCTGAGAAAGGGTTTATTTACCTGAGGGGAGAATATAAATTTTTGGTTCCCCAACTGAACAAGGCCATTGAAGAGTTCCATGGTTTCTGTGATAAGCAGGGTCTTCCTTTCCGTATCGAAATTTTTATGGGGTGCGGCGCTTATATCTGCGGAGAAGAAACAGCCCTATTTGAAAGTATGGAAGGACAAAGAGGGGAGCCCAGAAATAAGCCACCTTTCCCGACGGATGTTGGTTACCGGGGACAACCAACGGTGGTCAACAATGTGGAGACTCTGGCACATACCTTTTCCATCTTTAAATATGGCCCCGAAAAATTCCGTGATCTGGGTGTTAAAGACAGCCGGGGAAGTAAGGTTTTTTCGGTGAGTGGTGATACGCCCACACCCGGGATATACGAACTGGAGTTTGGAATGACCCTTCAGAAGTTCGTTGATGATTTCGGTGACGGCGATGCTAAAGCTGTCCAGGTAGGTGGTGCTGCCGGATTTTGTGTGCCGCGTAAGAGGTTTGAAAAGACCGTTATCGGATACCGTGGCAAATTGACTGGTATTTCCCTGCCGACAGGGGGCTCAATGATGATCTTTAATTCTTCCCGGTCAATGTACAATGTTTTACATAATTACCTGGACTTCTTTGTTGAGGAAAGCTGCGGACAGTGCACCCCCTGCCGGGTGGGAACCCAGCAATTGTTGATGGGGGTCGAAGCTGTCAAAAGAGGGGACAAATCTTCACAATATCTTGAAGAACTCCTTTCGCTGGCTGAAACCATGCGTGTGACAGCCAAATGTGGCCTGGGTCAGTCGGTGGCCAACTCGTTCAGTTCAATTGTTGAGAATTTCCGTGAAGAAATGATTTATTAATGCCAAATCCGGGTTTATTATGAAGGAAAAAGTGAATTTAAAAATAGATAATCTCAGTGTTTCGGTCGATTCCGGAACTACTATTTTAGAAGCAGCTAAAAAGATCAATGTTCGTATTCCCACATTGTGTCACCACGAAGATCTTTGTGTGGCCGGTAATTGCCGGGTTTGCGTGGTGGAGCAGACAGGTGGCGACCGTTTATTGCCTTCCTGTGCCATGCCGGTGACAGAGGGCATGGAGATACAAACCAACAGTCTGAAAGTCCGGACCGCCCGGAAAGAGATCATCGAACTACTGATCTCGGAGCACAGGCCCGATTGTACAACCTGTTACAAGAACGGGAAATGCGAGCTCCAGTCTCTGACCAATGAGTACATTGTTGGAGAAAGTGGATTTATCCCGTTGGTTCCATTAAAGGGTTATACAATTGATCAGTTTTCACCTTCCATTATCAAGGATGATTCAAAGTGCATACGTTGTCAGCGTTGCGTACGAACTTGTACCGAAATACAAAGTCTTAGTGCACTTACCGTCGCTCACAAAGGCGGGGAAATGAAGGTCTCCACCTTTTTCGAAAAGCCCATTTATGAGGTGGTCTGTACCAATTGCGGTCAGTGTGTTAACAGATGTCCCACAGGTGCATTAACCGAAAAGATCTACATCAATGAAGTGTGGAATGCCATTCACAATTCCGATAAGTTTGTTGTGGTTCAGACAGCTCCTGCCGTTCGTATTGCTTTGGGGGAAGCTCTGGATATGGAACCGGGTGAAATTGTTACGGGCAAGATGGTGGCTGCCCTCAGACGGATCGGGTTCAATGCTGTGCTTGACACTGATTTCTCGGCCGACCTCACCATTATCGAGGAAGGAAATGAACTTCTTCAGCGTTTGACGAAGGCTCTTAAGGATAAAGATCCGAATGTCAGATTGCCCATGACCACCTCATGTTCTCCGGGGTGGATCAAGTTTATAGAACATACCTTCCCCGAGTTTCTCGACAATCTTTCCACCGCCAAATCACCACAGCAGATGTTCGGGGCTCTTGCCAAAACATTTTATGCCAACAAGGTAGGCGTGGATCCCGAAAATATGATCAGCGTTTCCGTGATGCCCTGCACAGCAAAGAAATTTGAGGCCAACCGCCCCGAAATGCGTTCCAGTGGCTACCAGGATGTGGACTATGTGCTCACCACCCGGGAACTGGCACTTATGGTGAAACAGGCAGGTATCGACTTTGGCTCACTTTCCGATGATGTTCATGACAGCATAATGGGAGAAAGCTCTGGTGCCGCGGTTATTTTCGGTGCCACAGGTGGGGTTATGGAGGCGGCATTACGAACGGTCTATGAGGTTGTGACCGGCCGGGAAGTTCCATTCGATGGGTTGAACATTGGACCTGTCAGAGGAATGGAGGATGTGCGGGAAGCTTCCATAAAGATCGAAGATCCGCTGCCCGACTGGGATTTTCTTGACGGGGTAGAGGTTAAGACATGCGTGACCCACGGGTTGTCAAATGCCAAAAAGGTGATGCAGTTGGTTAAAGATGGGAAGGCAGATTACCATTTTATTGAGATCATGGCGTGTCCGGGTGGATGCCTTGGTGGCGGTGGCCAACCGTTGCCTACCACGCCGGAGATCAGACAACAGAGGGCCGATGCCATTTACCGGGAGGATACCGGCAAAAAGATTCGGAAATCGCATGAAAATCCGGAAATTGTTCAAATCTACGACGAGTTTCTGATTGAACCCCTCGGGCATAAGTCGCACGAGTTGTTGCATACAACTTACACGCCAAGAAACCGTTATTAAAGATTTTATCCACATGGCACATAGAGGTCATGTCGTGGGTTGACAAACAAAACCGGGGTATTTCCCCGGTTTTTTAATAATTTAAATTCGGGAGAACCTGTGAAATAGTATTCGGGAGAATAAAATCTTGTGGCCGGAACCACGATAAGGCTTGTTGGTGTTTCATTGGCTATGGCTATTGTTGAATCCAGCAATTCCCTTTTGTGGTGGCCTTTTTTCAGTGTTTCGAAGTGGATATTTGATCTTTCGAAAAGCCTTTGAATAAATAACAGAACGACCCAAAGTCTTTTCTGGTCTTCAGGAGATTTAAATCCGGGATATAACAGCCTGAGGTTACTGTTGTGATAACGGGTCAGAAAACCCGCCCAGGCTGCCGTTTCTTTATCACCTTCCCGCAAGCTTACCGGAAAGAAAATGTGGGTTGGTTTCCACTCTGGCGGAATGCTTTCGGGCATGATAAGATAGGGCACTTTCAGTTTACGAAAGGCAGAAAGGAATTTTGTGGCTTTTCGTTTCCGTTCCAGGTCAATGACGCTTTCGGGAATGAGAACGATTGAAATGTCATATTCCCGGCTGTCTGTTAGCCCGGTGATGGTTGAAACCAGGTTATTTGCTGAGCTTTTTAGTTCGTGGTGGCCTGCTGATGCTTGACAAAGTTGTTTGATCGTTTGGGTTTTGTCATGAAAAGTTGAGATAAGAATTTTGTGATTAAAGGCCTTTGCCAGTGTTCTGGCAGGGGGCAGTAACCGGTCCAGGTCTTTTTTGTCTGCGATGGCTATCAAAAGGGTTGTCATGGTTTTGCAGCTTGAACTTTATAGCGAAACGGAAAATAAAGAAGTTTCGTTTTTCGGCATTTATAATAATAGATCGTTAGATTTTTAGATATAAGATTCCTGCCTACCTGCAGGCAGGTAAGACGAATCATATAATACTGAAAATCTGTATTTTAACAAAAAGAACCATTAAAATATAAACAATTGAATCAAAGGTTCTTGTAAATGTTTAACGGACTATTGTAATAAAATATGTAAATTTAATGAGTTTGATGAAACTGATGCCATCTTACATGCCAAAACCGGCGTTTTTGTTAAAATAATTTCCCTTTGCCGGCTTATCACCCGAATGGTGGAGATATGGAGTATATGGCGGGGAAAGTATGGATGAAACGAGCATGACAAAGCTTGCCACAATAAGAACATGTATAAGCTCTTGCATGCCTGCCTGACCGGTAGGCAGGAGAGTTTCCTGTCTGCCGACAGGCAGGCATCCGACCTTAATAAATAAATTTTATTCGGATGAAGTAACAACAGAAAAAATATTTGTAATGAGTACAGAGACGGACATTACGATATGTTTGGGCAGTTCCTGTTTTTCACGTGGAAATCGTCATACCCTGGAATTGATCAAAAGTTATCTGAAAGAGCACGGTCTGGAAGACAAGGTGTTTTTCCGCGGTGATCTTTGCGACGGCCTCTGCGAACATGGTCCCATTTTGAAGATCGAAGGAAAGGTGTACAAGCATGTCACAACCGAAAATATTTATGAAATACTGAACAGTTATTTTTCAGGTGAGGGAAAAGACTACTAATTTTTGCAGAACAACAGAATATGTCCCAATTGATTCATGTAGATCCGGGTAAATGTAATTTGAGTCTCACTTGTATCAGAGTGTGCCCGGCCAAGGCCATCAGAATAATAAAAGACCATGCAGAAATATTGCCATCCCGTTGCATCGGGTGTGGCAATTGCGTGACCATGTGTGGACAGAATGCCATTGATGTAAGAGATGAAAAGCAGCGTGTAAGAGATCTTCTGAAGGGTGATACGCCCGTGGCTGCAGTATGTGATCCTACCATTTCGGCCGAATTTGTGGATATTACCGACTACCGGAAATTTGTGGGAATGATCCGTTCCCTTGGATTCACTCACGTTGTTGAGGCAGCTTTTGGCGTGGATCTGGTTTCTTTTAAATACAGGGAACTCTTATATAATTTTCAGGGGAAGTATTACATCAGCACCAACTGTCCGCCGGTCACTTCACATGTGGAGAAATACCATCCCGAAATTGTGGATAACCTGGCGCCTATTGTTCCGCCATACGTTGCCATGTCGAAAGTGACGCGCCGTATGTACGGGGAAGATACGAAGGTCGTTTATCTTACCGCCTGTGTGGCTGCAAAGGACGATGCAAGACAGTATAAAGGGGATGGCCGTACCGATGCCGTTCTATCCTTTCTTGAACTGAGGGAAATGTTTTCCGAAGACCAGATCACAGAAAATTCGGTGGAATTCAGTGATTTTGATCCTCCGATTGGGCGTAAAGGCGGACTTTTTCCCATTAACCGTGGTATGTTGCAGGCGGTCGACATAAATCAGGATCTCTTAAGCGCCAGCATTATAATGACAGAGGGGCGCAACAATTTTCTGCAATCGCTCTTTGAGTTTAAGACCGAGATCGGCTTGCAGCAACATCTGGATCTCTTTTATTGTGAAGGATGCATCATGGGGCCGGGGACATCCCCCGGTGGTAAAAAATTTTACAGGCGTTCGGAAGTCATCAAATACGTCAACAAACGGTTGAAGAATTTCGATTACGAACAGTGGCAGAGGCAGATCGAATCCTTCAATGATCTTGATCTTAGCCGGTCCTTCAACGCACGTGATCAGCGCTTGCCTTATCCCTCCGAGACTGATATTCAGCGTGTTCTGCATGAAATGGGAAAAGGAAAAGTGGAAGATCAGCTTGGTTGCGGGGCTTGTGGATACCCCTCTTGTCGTGAGTTTGCAGTGGCTTATTGCCAGGGGCTTACCAATTACGAGATGTGTTATACCTATACCATTCACAAAATGCACACTTACATTGAAAAACTGAATGCCACCAATGAGAAATTGAAAAAGACCAAAGAATCCCTCAAACAAAGTGAAGAGAAAGCAAGGGAAGAAGAGAAGGCGGCCCGCCTGGCAGCAGAAACCACCACGGCTATGTTGAACAGGATCCGGGCAGGAGTGGTAATTGTGGATGAGGACCTGAAAGTGATCGAATCCAATCACAGTTTCATCAATATAATAGGCGAGGATGCCCAGCACATCAATGAGCTTGTCCCCGGACTGAAAGGGGCTGAGTTGGCATCTCTGGTGCCTTTTCATAAACTTTTTGCCACGGTATTGAATTCCGGTCAGGATTTGTTGAACCGGGATACTTCTCTCGGGAATTCAATGCTGAATGTATCGGTATTCACCATTGAAAAGCATAAGATTGTGGGAGGCATCATCCGTGATCTCACAGCTCCCGAGGTTCGGCGGGAAGAAGTGGTGAACCGGGCCAGGGAGGTCATCAGCGAGAACCTCGAAACGGTTCAGCAGATCGCCTTCCTCCTGGGGGAGAGTGCTTCTAAAACCGAAAAGATCCTCAGTTCCATTATTGAGGCCCAGAAGCTGGGGTCAAGAGACGACGATGCCCAAATTGATGAAAAATAGAAGAACGCAATGCATTTACCCGAGCAAAATATATTCCTGGACATATATTGTGAACAAAACAACCATGAAGGAGAGGTTATTTGTGGAGATGTCTTTCTCTCCCGGAGGGTGCGTGAAGAAGGAAGGACGGTGGTAGTCCTTTCCGATGGTATGGGGTCAGGCGTCAAAGCCAATGTTCTGGCCTCACTGACAGCTTCAATGGCTGTTAATTTTACCATTGAACACAGGGAAGTGCAAAAAACAGCCGAGATCATCATGAACACTCTTCCGGTTTGTTCGGTCCGGAAGATCAGTTATTCCACGTTCACCATCATTGACATGGAGGATAACGGTCAAACCACCATCGTTGAGTATGACAATCCCGCCTGTCTGCTTTTAAGGAATTACCGGGAGTTTGACCCCGGCTGGGAGAATATCGAGCTTGAGTCCGAGCGGCATAAAGGAAAGATCATCCGGACCTGTATCTTTACAGCCCAAAAGGAAGATCGCATTATTTTCTGGACCGACGGCATTATCCAGTCGGGTATGGGAAGTCGTTCTTATCCTTTTGGCTGGGGGCGTGAAGGGGTTGTGGATTATGTTTTTAAAGTATTGAAAAATGAGCCTTTCATTTCCGCTTCCAAAATGTCGCGAAAGGTGGTGAACAAGGCAGCTCTACACGACGGTGACAACCCCAAGGATGACAATTCCTGCGGTGTTGTTTATTTCAGAGAACCCAGGAAATTGTTGCTGGTTTCCGGGCCTCCCTTCGACGAACGGCACGATCTCGACTTTGCATTGAAAGTAAGACGTTTCAGTGGTAAAAAGATCATCGCCGGCGGTACCACGGCCGAAATCGTGGCCCGGGAGTTGGGACTTGAATTTGACGTGGGAATGGAGTCTTCAGATCCGGAACTTCCCCCTGCCTCCTATGTGGAAGGAATTAATCTCGTGACTGAAGGGATCCTTACCCTGGGCAAAGTAGCACGAATACTGGAGAATTTCCAGCGGGATTCCAGGCTCGCGAATGGTCCTGCCGATCAGATCGTAAGAATGCTTCTCGAGAGTGATAAAATTCATGTGCTCAACGGTACCCGCATCAATGTCGCCCACCAGGATCCTAATCTGCCGGTTGAACTCGAAATAAGACGGTCGGTTGTCAAACGGATCGTTTCCTCGCTGGAGGAAAGATTTCTTAAAGAAGTTGATATTGAATACATGTAGTCCTGCCTTTATGCCGCTTTCTCTCTTTGTTAAGATCTCATACTTACAATAATTTAGACTTGATATGTATTACAGAGTATGCCATTTTTTATTTTTTGTAATGGTTAAAAATTGTAGTTTCGTGTGTTGATTATTGAAAAAAATCTTTAATTGGTCGAATGTTTGTTGGCCGCCTTATTTAAAAGAGTTTTGGAGCCTGGTCTAAAGGCAGGGAGGCATATCCGGTTAAAGAAACCGGCGGCCGCAGTTTTCATTTTATCCGGTTTCAGATGTAGTAAAGAGTTATTGAAGCAAATGCAGATAAAAACGTTAGTTGAGGTATTGGATGGTGAGGTTGTTTGCGGAGAGGAGTTTCTCGAGAGGGAGGTGACTTACGGCTTTGCAAGCGATCTGATGAGTGATGTGCTGACCCTGGATTGCGACCGGATGGTTTTGCTGACAGGCCTGACCAATCTGCAAACCATAAGGACAGCCGAAATGGGCGATATAGAGTGCATCGTTTTTGTGAGGAACAAGAAGATATTGCCTGCTATGAAGGAGATCGCTTCAGAAAATGATATGGTGCTTATTCAGTGTCGTTATTCCATGTTTAAAGCAGTGTCTCTTTTATATGAAGCAGGACTGAAACCTGTTTATTAGTGGTGGTGGATGAAGTTTAAATACGAAATAGAGGGTGGTAATTTTTCGAAGGCAGGCAATGCCAGCAGTGCTGTCAAGAAGGTTCTGAAGCAACTGAACGTGCCACCGGCTGTAATCAAAAGGTTGGTGGTGGCGCTTTATGAAGGTGAGGTGAATGTGGTGGCGCATGCCTGGAATGGCATCATCCGGCTGGAGATTAAGCCCGAAAAGATATTTGTGCAGATTCAGGATAAAGGGCCGGGGATACCGGATGTAGAGCAGGCGATGCAGGAAGGATTTTCCACAGCTTCTGCTGCCGTAAGGGAAATGGGTTTTGGTGCTGGAATGGGGCTGCCCAATATGAAGAAAAATGCCGATGAACTGAACATCGATACCAAAGTAGGCAGGGGAACAACGGTAGATATGGTAATTTATTTAAACGGAAAAGATTAATGGCGGAAGGATCGTTTTATCATGCCCTGAAAGTTGATGAGGACCTGTGTTATGGATGTACCCATTGCATGAACGTCTGTCCTACCGCTGCGATACGGATCCGGGATGGCATTGCTTCCATACGGGCCGATTGGTGTGTCGACTGCGGGGAATGCATGCGGGCTTGTCCGGTGGATGCGATTTATGTAGAGCAGGATGATTTTGATAAAATATTTGAGTTTAAGTGCCGTGTAGCACTGGTCCCGGCAGTTCTGATCGGCCAGTTTCCGTCTGACGTGACCGAAACGGAGATCTTTTCAGTGATGCGGGAGGTGGGTTTCACACATGTTTTTCAGACCGAGCACACTGCAGGCATCATCAACCGGGCCATGATAGAGGCAGCTCGTGAGGCTGATGAGAAGCCGGTGATCTCTTCATTTTGTCCGGCCATTGTCCGCCTGATCCAAATCAAATTTCCTTCCCTTTTGGGACAGGTTTTAAAGATAAAGCCCCCCATTGATGCATCGGCGGTCTACTTCAGAAAACGCCTTGAAGATGAGGGGAACGAGCCAAATGACATTGGAATATTCTATGTGACACCTTGCGCTGCCAAGATCGCAGCCGTTAAAAGTCCGGTAGGTGAGGAGCATTCCCCATTGGACGGGGTGATCAATATGAGTTTTGTTTACAATAAGATATATCGTTTGATCAAGGACAGGAGCCGAAAAGGGAAAGCCCCCGGCGGAGATATGCTTCCACTCCTCAGTCCGGGGTCCATCAAATGGGGACTCACAGGAGGTGAGGCCTCAAAGATGGAAGGACGATGTCTGGCCATCGATGAGATCCATAATGTGATCGATTTTTTGGAAAAATTGGAAAATGACGAGATCACCAGCGTTGATTTTCTGGAGCTCAGGGCTTGTGATCAAAGTTGTGCCGGAGGAGTACTGGTTGGTGGCAATCGCTTTCTGACCACTGAAAGACTGGACAAACGGGCCCGCCGTTTTCAGGGAGTGGCCGATATTCCCGGTGATATAAAGGCATATACCCATTTTATGCAAAAAAACCTGGATATAGGTCCCCTGGAACCGCGTTCCATGATGGCCCTTGATGACGATATGAGTGAGGCTATGCGAAAGATGCATCAGGTCAGGCATCTGATGTGTTTTTTGCCGGGGATTGATTGTGGTGCATGCGGAGCACCTAATTGCCAGAGCCTTGCTGAAGATATTGTCCGGCGTGAATCGCAGCTTTCGGCCTGCGTGTTTATCCAGCGGATGATGGAAAAACACAGCAAGCTGAGCGGCGAACACGCTCTCAGGATCATTGAAAAAATTTGGGGTAAAAACCGGCTCGATAAAAATTGTAATAAGAAAGGAGCTAAGAATGACAGTGAATGATGTTGTTGAAAAGCTTGGGCTGACAGTATTCAGTGGGAAAACGGGTCTGGACCGTGAGGTTACCGGTGGATATGTATCCGATCTTTTAAGCGATGTGATGGGCAATGCCTCCGAAGGTGACATCTGGGTCACTTTGCAGACGCATAAGAATGTTATGGCGGTGGCCTCTCTTAAGGAAGTGGCAGCTGTCATTCTGGTCAAAGGTTTTGCTCCGGATAAGGATACTCTCGAACAGAGCAATGGAGAGGAGATTCCCGTGCTGGGATCGAAACTTGAGACTTTTGAACTGGCCGGGAAGCTTTATGCTTTACTGGCCGGTGATGAATGATTTGAAGATGTTGATATGAAGACGTTCCGTGCCGATCTGCACGTCCATACGGTGCTTTCCCCTTGTGGTAGCCTGGAGATGAGTCCGGCACGGATCGTTCGTGAAGCGGTTGATAAGCACATTGACATATTGGCCATTACAGATCATAACTCAACCCTTCAGTGCCGGGTGGTGATGCAACTGGGTCGGGAAGCGGGCATCACAGTATGGGGAGGAGCCGAGATCAATACCCGGGAAGAGGTGCACTGTCTGGCGTTTTTTGATGACTTAAATGCTTTGGACCAGTTCCAGGAATGGATTGACAAATGGCTGATGGTCATTGAAAACCGGCCTGAGTCTTTTGGTGACCAGGTGTGGGTGGATGAGAACGACAATATCCTTGGTGAAGAGGAACGATTGCTGATCGCTTCTCTGGACAGGAACCTTGATCAGTGCTATGAGGACGTTAACGGGATGGGAGGGGTGTTTGCACCCGCTCATATCGATCGTGCCGCCAACAGCCTGGTCAGTCAATTGGGGTTTGTTCCGGATGACATAAGAGCCGATGCTCTGGAAGTTGGTCCCAATACCAGGAGAAAGGATGCAGAAACTTGTGGATGGGACAGAATAAAACCTTTGATCGCCGGTTCGGATGCCCATTGGCCCGAAAGGCTGGGGACAAACCTGACCCTTTTGCACATGCAGAATGAGGGGATTGGAGAATTTAAGAAAGCGTTGAAGAAGGAAGAGGGGCGCTTCGTTATCCCCGAAAGGTTTAAATAACCATGAGCTCCGGTTTTTCAGGTGGAGATGAAACGAAAAAGGCGTTTTGGGTTTTCAGGGAAGGTAAGAGTGTATGACTGAAATGAGCTAGCATTTATATTAGGTTTATCCTGAGCGCAGGCCGGTTCATCCGGTCTTTAAAAGATAATGTTTATATAGGTGTGAAAGACTTGTCAATGCACATACTTGATATAGCCGAGAATTCGGTAAGGGCGGGGTCCACGGAAGTGGATGTTGAACTGCTTTACAGTGATGACAAGCTCCATCTGACCATCCGCGACAACGGTTGCGGTATGGATGAAGAGATGGTGAAAAAGATCACCGATCCCTATATGACATCGCGAACAACCCGGAAAGTAGGATTGGGATTGCCATTTCTGAAAATGAATGCCGAACAAACGGGAGGAAGTGTCAGCGTTGAGTCGAGCCCGGGAAAAGGAACATGTGTGAAGGCCATTTTTGTTACAGGCCATATCGATTGTGTGCCCGGGGGAGATCTTGCCGCAACACTGGCGGCCCTGATCAGCGGGCATCCCGATGTCAATTTCCGGATCAGGATCGTCAGGGGAGAGAGCTCCTTTGATATCTCAACGGCAGAGATACAGGAAGTTTTAGACGGAATACCAGTGTCACACCCCAAAGTGGGGGTGTTCATCCGAAATATGTTGAAGGAAGTATAAGTTTTTGAAAAAATCTGATCAGTTATGAATAAAGTAAAGAATCTCGAAGAACTCAAGAAAATGAGGGACGAACTTAAAGGGAAGATCAACCTCAGGGAAAAAAGTGATCACCCCGACAGCCTGGTACAAGTAAAGGTATCCATGGCCACCTGTGGCATTGCTTCGGGGGCACGCGATACTATGAATTATATGGTGGATGAGTTGGACCGGCAGGGCATTGATGCCGTGGTAACGCAAACTGGTTGTATGGGATATTGCTACGCAGAACCAACCATTGAAGTGACATTACCGGGTGAAGAACCGGTGGTTTTTGGATATGTCGATACACAAAAAGCCTCCGAGATCATCGATAAATACATCAAGAGCGGGGAACTGGTGGATGGCATCATCCCCGAGACGTACAAAACCATTGATAAGAAATAAAACCTAATCTTGAATTATTTTTAAGTTATGGCCAAATACAAAAATCATATTCTTGTATGCGGGGGTACCGGTTGCCGGGCTTCCGAAAGTGAAGCCATCTTCGCCAACCTGAATAAGGCGATTGATGAAAACAACCTTAACAATGACGTGCAGGTTGTACGTACAGGTTGCTTTGGCTTCTGTGAAAAGGGGCCCGTGGTAAAGATGGTGCCCGATAATACGTTTTATGTTGAAGTATCGCCCAATGACGCCGAAGAGATGGTTCTGGAGCACCTGATCAAAGGGCGTAAGGTTGAACGGTTGCTTTATGTGGACCCGGAAACGAAAGAGCATGTCAGTGATTCGAGACACATGGACTTCTATAAAAAACAACTGCGCATAGCGTTGCGCAATTGTGGTTTTATCAATCCTGAGAATATTGACGAATATATTGCTCGCGACGGCTATACGGCCCTGGGGACGATTATGTCGGAAATGTCGCCCGAGGAGGCCATTAAAGTCGTGAAGGATTCCGGCCTCAGAGGCCGTGGGGGAGGAGGCTTTCCCACAGGGTTGAAATGGGAGTTGACCCGGAAGTCGGAATCGGACCAGAAATATGTGGTATGTAACGCCGATGAAGGGGACCCTGGTGCTTTTATGGACCGGTCCATTCTTGAGGGCGATCCTCATTCGGTGCTTGAAGCCATGGCCATTTGCGGTTATTGCATTGGTGCCGATACCGGTCTGATCTATATTCGTGCCGAATATCCTTTGGCCATTAAGCGCCTGAAGACGGCCATGGATCAGGCCAGGGATTATGGTCTTCTGGGGAAAGATATTTTCGGCACTGGCTTTAATTTCGATATTGAAATACGGTATGGGGCCGGAGCTTTTGTCTGCGGAGAAGAAACCGCCCTTATTCATTCCATGGAGGGCCTTCGCGGGGAGCCCGGTGTAAAACCACCCTTTCCGGCTCAAAGCGGTTACAAGGGCAAACCCACCAATGTGAACAACGTGGAGACATTTGCTAATATACCTGTCATTTTTCTGAAGGGACCTGAGTGGTTTGCTCAGATCGGGACAGAAAACAGCAATGGGACCAAAGTCTTTGCCCTGGCCGGCAAGGTCAATAATGTAGGACTTGTCGAAGTTCCGATGGGAACAACTCTGCGTGAGGTCATTTTTGATATCGGAGGTGGCATCAGAAGCGGGAAAAAGTTTAAATCGGTCCAGACAGGAGGACCTTCCGGAGGTTGCCTTACCGAGAAACACCTGGACATTCCCATTGATTACGATAACCTGGTGGCCAGTGGCTCCATGATGGGATCCGGCGGTATGATTGTCATGGACGAGGACGACTGCATGGTCTCGGTTGCTAAATTTTATCTGGACTTTACCGTGGAGGAGAGTTGCGGAAAGTGTTCCCCCTGCCGTATTGGCAACAAACGCCTTTATGAAATGCTCGATACCATTACCATGGGCAATGGCGAAGAGGGCGATCTGATGCGTTTGCGCAACCTGGCCAACGTGATCAAAGACACTGCTTTGTGTGGACTGGGACAAACTTCCCCCAATCCGGTGATCTCAACAATGGACAATTTTATGGAAGAGTATGAAGCTCACGTAAAAGAAGGAAATTGTCCGGCCAAACAGTGTCGTGCCATGATGCAGTACGTCATCAATTCCAACCTTTGTGTTGGATGCACCCTGTGTGCCAGAGTTTGCCCGGTCGATGCCATTTCGGGTGAGAAGAAGATGCCTCACTACATCGACAGTTCTGTGTGCATCAAATGCGGTGCCTGCATTGAAAAGTGTAAGTTTGGTGCCATCAGCATTCAGTAAACCAGTTTGAAAATATCGAAAAAAGGAAATAGAATGAACTTAGTAAAGCTGAAAATAGATAATAAGCCGGTTGTTGTGGAGGAGGGAACCACCCTGCTTGAGGCGGCCAAATCCATCGGAATCAAAATTCCTTCGCTGTGCTACATGAAGATGGATGATCTGAATTTTGAGAACAAGCCCGGAGGTTGCAGGGTTTGTGTGGTTGAAGTGGAAGGCCGCAGGAACCTGGCTCCCGCTTGTAAAACCGAATGCCAGGAAGGCATGGTGGTCAACACCCATTCAGTCCGGGTTATTAACGCCAGGCGAACCGTTGTGGAACTTATCTTGTCAGACCATCCGCCTGAATGTCTCACCTGTGCCAAATCGGGAGAGTGCGAATTGCAGGACCTGGCTCAGAATCTGGGCATCAGGGAAATTCATTATACCGGCGAGCAATCTCATTACAAAGGCGACCGGTCACCCGCTATTATTCGCGAAATGGACAAATGCATCATGTGCCGCCGGTGTGAGACGGCTTGTAATGAGGTGCAAACCGTAGGAGTGTTGTCTGCTGTTAACCGGGGCTTCGAATCGGTTGTGGCTCCGGCTTTTGAGATGGATCTCGACCATTCGGTATGTACCTACTGCGGACAGTGCGTGGCGGTTTGTCCTACGGGGGCGCTTACTGAACGCGATTATACCTGGAAGGTCATCGAGGCCCTGGTTGATCCCTCCAAAACAGTTGTGGTGCAAACGGCACCGGCTGTACGTGCAGCTCTGGGAGAAGCCTTCGGAATGGAACCCGGATCGTTGGTGACCGGTAAAATGGTGGCAGCGTTGCGTAAACTCGGATTTGATTATGTGTTTGATACCGATTTTGCTGCTGATCTTACCATTATGGAAGAAGGAGCCGAGTTGCTTGATCGCCTTCAGAAATATCTTGATGGCGAAAAGGATGTGAATTTGCCTATTCTGACCAGTTGCTGTCCTGGATGGGTCAAGTTCTTCGAACATCAGTTTCCTGAGATGATCGATATTCCTTCTTCAGCCAAGTCACCTCAACAGATGTTCGGGTCTGTTGCCAAGTCTTATTTTGCCAAAAAACTTAACAAAAAACGGGAAGATCTGGTTGTGGTTTCGGTCATGCCTTGCCTTGCAAAAAAATATGAGTGTACACGGGAAGAGTTCATGGTCAACGGTGATGGCGATGTTAATGTCTCCATTTCCACCCGTGAACTGGCCCAGTTGATCAGGAATTCCAACCTGGATTTTTCGGCCCTCACCGATGAGGACTTTGACCAGCCCCTGGGTGAATCCAGCGGTGCCGGGGTTATTTTCGGAACCACAGGTGGTGTGATAGAGGCCGCTGTAAGAACGGCTTATGAACTTCATACCGGCAAAGAGCTGGAAAAGGTTGATTTTCATGAATTGCGCGGCATGGAGGGTTCGCGGAAAGCCACCGTTGATTTTGACGGGTTGAAGCTGAATATTGGAATTGCTCACGGACTCGGTAACGCCCGCCGG
>JAWOCV010000021.1:0-5025 GCA_046483585.1 Marinilabilia sp. | reverse complement strand
TGGGGTTATGCTTTCTTGTTCCCGGAACGTCTTGGATTTTATTGTAATGCCTCGATAATATGAATGGAGGTCTAAAATGTTATTTTTTGTTGTAAAATTAAGTTTTTGGTTAGCCCTGAAGTGTTAATTATAGATAATTGATTTCAGATTTCAGATAAAAGAACCTGTTTTTTTGCTCGTTAGTTGTGGTTGAATTTCAATTGTTTATCAGGGGTTTGTGAATTCATGGTGCCGGGGTTATATGTTTTACCCTGCAAACATTCTATTTCACCAAAACACAGGTCAAAATAGTAAGGTGCAGAAAATCAATATAATCTATTCGGGCGTTTGGAGTAAACGACTCCGGGATCCATAAATTGCTACCACCAGGAAACAAATCAAGGGCAATCCAAACGATAAATTTACTGCCGGAAATCCTCCGATGCTTCCCAAATCAATAATGCTTCCCTTAAGCGGTGGCATTAGCGCTCCGCCTACAATGGCCATAACCAGTCCTGCGGATCAGATGGTTGCATATCCTCCATGAAATGCGAACTGGACCATTGCTGCCCCTGCGTTTGAGATTTCCATAACAGTGGCAAACGCTGCCACCAGCGGATTGGTCATGTCATTGGCAAATCCCCAAAGGGCGAATAAACTGGTAACCAGAACAAAAGAAACAAGATATTTTCTTTCAACAGCTGGTGATTTCTTTGTCATAACGGGCTAAAATTGAATCAATATTTTTAAAATTTCCCCGGGACTTTCCGACCACCTTTTCATGGCCTCAGGGGCATCCTGTGCATCAACTACTTTAGAGATCAGCAATTTTTCATGAAAGTGGGGGTTCTTTAAAAATTTTATGACTTCCTCGAAGTCTGATGGGTTTGCATTTCTGGATCCTCTGATCTCTAATTCTTTCTGAACCCATAATTTGGTGGGAAAAGGAATTTCCTCTTTAGCATAACCAATGCACACCACCCGTCCGGCAAAACCGACTTCTTCAATCGCAGCTTTGTATGTGAGCGGGTTCCCTGCAGCTTCAACGATTACTGAGGGGCCGTTTCCATCAGTGATTTTATTGAGCTCTTCATGGATGTTCTGCTTTTTGGAATTGATCCGGTATTTTGCTCCCAGTTCTTTGGCCACCTCCAGTTTGGAATCGTCAATATCCACGGCGATAACTGTGGCACCGCGGATATGGGATCGAATTATGGCCCCACTGCCGATCATGCCGCATCCAAATACAACCACTGTGTCAATATCTGAAACATTTATATGGTCAACTGCATGAAAGCCAACCGTGAGAGGTTCGACCAACGCCAGTTGAATATTTGATAGTTCCTCGTCCACGATTACTTTTTGCCAGGGTACTGAAATGAATTCAGCCATCGCTCCGTCTCTCTGTACGCCCAGTGTTTCATTGTATCGGCAGGCATTAAATCTTTTTTGTTTGCAGGCCGGACAATATCCGCAATTTGTATAAGGGACCACGGTGGCAGATTGGCCGGGCTGAAATTTTTCGGGCACATGACTACCAGTCTCTTCTATTATGGCAGACATTTCGTGGCCGGGTATTCTTGGATAATCTACCATTGGATTTTTCCCCAGATAAGTGCTTAAATCTGAGCCACAAAAGCCCACATATTTTATTTTCAGAAGAATGTCATTTTCTCGGGCACACGGCTTTTCCCGTTCTGTAAGTTGCAGTATGCCCGGTTTGGATATTTCGATAGCTCGCATAAATTCGCTGTATTAAAGGTGGTATAATGCAAGGGCATTCCTGCCCAATATTTGCTCTTGTTCAGATTTGGTTAATTTGTTAATCCATTTCATTACAAGTGAAAGCCAATCTGGGTATGTTGTTGCAACCAGGCATACAGGCCAGTCAGAGCCGAAAAGCAGGCGCGAAGGACCAAAGGCTTCTAAAACCACGTCGAAGTATGGCTTTAATTGTTCTTCGGTCCAGTTTGTGAAATCGGCTTCGGTAACCATGCCGCTAATTTTGCAGGAGACATTTTCTCGCCTGGCCAGTTCTTTAATGTTTTTTCCCCACTCGTTTATTTCATTGGCCCTGATTTTAGGTTTGGCTATGTGGTCAAGAACAAAGGTTTGATGGGGGTGTTGATCCACAAATCGAATTGTATTCGGGAGTTGGTGTTCCAAAACCAGGATCTCGTATATCAATCCGTATTTTTTTAGTTGTGAGATTCCATAATTAAAATCCTTGTTCAGGATGAATTGTGGATCGGGTTCGCCTTGTATGATGTGGCGAACACCTTTCAACAAGGGATGATTATTGTAATAACGATCCACAATTTCAGAAATCCTTTCATCCTGAAGGGGAACCCAACCCACAATGCCTTTGATAAACGGATGATCGGAGGCCAGTTGCAACAACCAGTCTGTCTCTTCCAACGATTGCCGTGCCTGGACCGTAACAACGCCTTCCACATCCGTATCTTTGAGCGTGGCCTTCAAGTCTTCAGGTAAAAAATTCTTTTGAATGCGATGCATCTCGTCGGTTATCCAATCAAATTCTTCCGGATTGTAATGCCAAAAATGCTGGTGCGTGTCAATAATCATTGGTTGATTCTTTTCGTCAAACTTAAAGATGGGGAAAAGATTTCTGGATAACCCCTTCTTCTTTTAATTCATCCCAAAATGCTTTTGGGAATTTTTTGTCCAGCACTTCCTGGTTGTGGGATATTCTTTTTGGTTTGCTGGGATTGAGGGCCACTGCCGTGATTTGGGGGAGCGAAAACGCAAATTTCAGACAGGCATCACCGGCTGGGATCTGGTGTTTTTCACAGATAGCGAAAAATTTCTCGCGCCACTGGAATAATGGTTGATCCATGGGATTGTCCGGATCGGGAATTCGATAATCAAAATACTCCCCACCAGTCAGGAACCCTCCGTTGAAAATGGCCGAATTAATGATTGCGACAGCATTTTTATGCAACCTCTCCATGAATTGCATAATTTCATTTGAATGATTGTAAATGGTGAATTTATTGGCCAACATAACCCAATCAAACGATATGTGTTCATAAAGTTCCCGGATGACCAGCCAGTCTTTAGCGCCAATGCCCACGCCTTTAACTTCTCCTTTTGCTTTTAAATCAAACAACGCACGATAAGCACCAAGGATATCGTCCAGGCGTTGATTTCGATCACGGGCATCAGATGCGGCCATTAAATATTCATCCGGGTCATGGACAGAAACCAGGGCAGGCTTATATTTTTCTTCCAAAAGATCGCATCCTTGTTTCCAACATTCTAAAATGCCGTCATAACTGATCTTTTGCACAGAGTCGTGTTGTAAGTTGGCCCAGACCCCCGGTTCAAAGGTTGGCTCATTGGTTTTTAAGGGTGTTCGGTACCATCCCAGTTTATTGCTGATTGTGATCTGATCAGGCTCGATACCTAATTGTTCAAGTCCGTTGCCGATGACTTCCAGTGCGAGTCCCGCCCCGTATTTCCCCGCCGTATCAATCATGACAGGTCCATTTGATGCATTGAACCATTCCTTCATAATGGCCATTTTTTCCTGATCAGACAATTCCCGGTAAAGGTTACCTAAAAAGCTTGTGCCATAAACTATACGGGGAAATTTTATCTTCGAGTTTACCAACTTGTTTTTTCTGCTCATGTTTTTGTACTTTAATTGCCCAGGGTTGTATTGGTTTTCAGGCTATGGACTATATACACGACGGAGAAATTCCTTATTTAAAAACACTATTGTCCGGGGAATTTATGTAAACAGTGACAGATTGCAGATATACAGATATGCGAATGCAAAACTTTGCGAAAAGCTTTGCGTTAGAAAAAATGTTGTTTAACAAACTTCCCCTCAAACAATAACTTTAAAGACAGAGTTGAAAGGAAGAGAGTTCTCAGTTTTAAAAAATAACCCTGTCTCTCTTTACTGAAATCCGGAGATTTATAAAAAAGGTCGACAGGGTAAAAAACTACTGTATGGCTATGATGTAGTTTTAGGCTTTGAAATTATTTCTGTTTTTGAGCTTCCTTAATTATCTTTTGCACCACAGGCTTTGGATCGTTTTTCCTGTCAAACAACAATGGATAATCGGTTCTTCCCCTCACGGGCCAGTTGTTTTTCCAGGAATTCCCGTCGTTTACACCCCACGTTGTAACTCTTGAGATCACATCCTGATGTTTTAAAAAGAGTTTGAAAAAATCCAGATATCTCTTTTCAAATTTCGTGTTGACGGAATCGGGCAGCCCTTCAGTATAGGGGTTCAATTCTTTATCGTATTCATAATTGGCTGATATTTCAGCGCCATCCGAAGGGTCGGGCATGGGTAATACGGAAAGGTCCATTTCTGTGATCATAACTTTGACGCCCAGGTCTGAAAAAGCCTTGATGCTTTTTTCGAACTCTTTTATCGTGGGATATTTCCGGCCGACGTGCCCCTGCATGCCGATGCCGTCAATTTTAACGCCCTGGTTTTGCAAGTCTTTGACCATTTTTACGACGCCTTCTCGTTTGCCTTTACCGGCCATTGAATAGTCGTTATAATATAATTCAGTCTCCGGATCTGCTTCATGGGCAAATTGAAATGCCAGTTTGATGTATTCTTTTCCTATGATTTCATAAAACTTGCTTTTGCGGTATGTACCATCATCAAGAATGGCTTCATTGACAACGTCCCAGCCGTCGATCCTTCCTTTGTAGCGGCCGACAACCGTTTTAATATGATCTTCCATTCTTTGGATCAGTACTTCTCTCGAAACCTCATCTCCCTTGCTGTCTTTGAAAAACCAGCCTCCTAAGGATAAGGGTGCTGCAAAGAAAGCAATAGGACTCCTAGAAGATTCTACAGTGATAGGATATGTAGGAAGGATTGGAAGGGAAAAAGATCTTCCCACTCTGCATACTGCCTTCTCAGAGCTAAGGGAGAAGCATGACAATCTTCATCTTGTGATAGTTGGAGAAGGAAACAAGAGTGAAGAGGAAAAGATACAGGGAAGTGGTGTCATGCGGCTGGGAAGCATTGACAACGTGGTACCCTACCTGCAGGC
>JAWOCV010000003.1:0-4667 GCA_046483585.1 Marinilabilia sp. | reverse complement strand
TTTTGTTAGATAAAAGAGTTGCTTCGTTCAGGATATATAAAAAAACCCGGGATGTCCCGGGTTTTTTTATTGCTATTTCCCGGATTAAAGATCACGGGACGACCTTTAAAATTATTCTCTCCCGAATTCAGTTTTGACATCACTGGTAAACTGGCGTATCTGTTGTTCATTTTGCCGGGGGCAGATCAATAAGGCATCTCCCGAGTCTACAACAATATAGTCCGATAAACCTTGTATTACAGCGACCTTATCGTCGGGGATATTGATGATTGAGCCATTGGTGTCGTAAAGCAAATTTTTTCCGCTTATGACGGCATTGCCTTCTTTGTCCTGGGCTGAATATTCGTATAGTGAGGACCATGTTCCCAGATCGGACCAACCAAAATTGACCGTTTCTACAAAGACATTCTCGGATTTTTCCATAATGCCGTAATCGATGGAGATGTTCTTACATTCGGCATATATTTCTTCTGTCTGCTTTTTATCCGGTTGCGGGATGGTTTTTAACGGATCGAAGAGTTGTTTAACATCGTTCAGATGGGTTTCGAAGGCTTTGTTGATGGATTCCAGGGACCACAAGAATATTCCTGAATTCCAGAAAAATTCGCCGCTTTCGAAGAAAACTCTCGCCAATTCGGCATTGGGCTTTTCGGTGAAGGTTTTTACCTGCTTAAAAGCTGAATTATCCCCGTTGTCAGTGCCGGTCTGGATGTACCCATAACCCGTTTCTGGTCTATGTGGTTTAATTCCAAGGGTAAGAAGTGCTTCGTTTTGGGCAACAAAATCAATCCCCTTCCGGATGGCTTTATGAAACTCCGATTCGTTGATGATAAGGTGATCGGCCGGGGTGACAATGATGTTGGCTTCAGGATTGCGTTCTTCGATCCACTTGTTGGCAAAAGCTATACAGGGAGCCGTATTTCGGCGGAACGGTTCCGGGAGTACTTGTTCCGGATTCAGCTCGGGCAGTTGTTCCAGCACCTTGTCATTGTATTCGGTACTCGTTACTACAATGAAATTCTCTTCAGGACAGAGGGGCAAAAACCTTTCAAAGGTTTGCCGGAGCAGGCTCTTACCGGTTCCCAGAATATCAAGGAATTGTTTTGGACTGGTCGTTTTACTTAAAGGCCAGAATCGGCTTCCGATCCCGCCGGCCATGATGACACAAAAAGTGTTGCTTTCCATATGTGGTTAATTTATGATTTACTGATAATGACCAGGTTTTTTGAGGAGATTTGAAGACGTGATCTCCACTCATCCTGGGTTGTTTAACCTGATTAATCCATGAACTTCGTAATCGATTATTCATGAATAAATCAGGTTAAATTAAAAATTTTAAAGACGGTATGCAAATTCACGTCGGCATAATATTTTTGAAAAATTCTATTTTATAAATCACTGGTGTCCGGAAAAAATAGAGATTGCTTCACTTCGTTGGCAATAACCAGGATGCATTGTGCCTCCTGATGATCAATGTTGTTGCGGACGAAGTGAAGCAATCTGCCTCTGATTGAATAAATTCTCCGGACAATAGTGTTTAAAAAAGATCAGGTTAAATCAACTGTTTATGATTATAGGATTGCCTGTGCTAAATATTTCATATCAACAATATATGAGTCGTCTTAAATCTTAAATCTAACGATCTATTTTATGATATTCTGCTTAAAAAATATTATGGTCGTTTCATAGCACTAAATTAGTTACTATTTTTAAAAAAAATTTGGGAAATGGATTTTTTGTTTCAAACAGGAAGATATTTCCGGTTTTTGATGAATGTGTTCAAAAAACCGGTCAAAGGACGCATGTTTCTAAAACAGGTCATTGATGAGATCAACGATCTGGGGATCGGCTCCCTGGGGATTGTTGCCATAATATCTGTTTTTATAGGGGCTGTCATTACTTTACAAACGGCTTACAATATTGAATTGCCTTTTATCCCGAGATATACGGTGGGGGTGGCTGCCCGCGATACCATTCTGCTGGAGTTCTCTTCAACCATTGTTTCGCTTATCCTGGCCGGCAAAGTAGGATCACACATCGCTTCTCAGATCGGGACCATGCGGGTAACCGAGCAAATTGCCGCCCTGGATGTCATGGGGATCAATTCGGCCTGCTATCTGGTACTGCCCAAAGTAGTCGCTATGGTTTTTATTAGTCCTTTTTTGGTAATGATCAGTATGGGCATTGGAATAGCCGGAGGATGGGCTGCCGGGTCAGCGACCGGCGTGGTGGCTTCGGCTGAATTTATTTATGGCATTCAATATGCTTTCATTCCTTTTTATGTGACTTACTCCCTGGTAAAATCGGTGATCTTCGGATTTCTGATCGCGACCATCTCAGGCTACTGGGGATACTATACTACCGGAGGATCTCTGGAAGTCGGGCGGAACAGTACCCGTGCAGTGGTGGTAAGCAGCATTCAGATATTATTGTTTAACCTGATTCTTACACAATTGTTGTTGGCATGATAGAAGTCAAAAATGTATATAAATCATTTGAAGGAACACCTGTTTTAAAAAATGTTTCAGCCCGTTTCGAGCCGGGAAAAACCAATTTGATCATTGGTCAGAGTGGATCGGGAAAAACGGTTTTGTTGAAATCGATCGTGGGATTGCACGAGATTGACGAAGGGGAGATCTTTTATGACAACCGGAGTTTCACGCGTATGGGAGGGAATCAACGAAAAAGCCTCCGCCAGGAGATAGGAATGCTTTTTCAGGGGTCTGCACTATTCGATTCCAAAACTGTGGAAGAAAACATTCGTTTCCCCCTTGATGTTTTTACAAATATGCCTTTGAGTGATCGTCGTGATCGTGCCAATGAGTGTCTGAAACGGGTAGATCTCGGGAATGTCAATAATCTTTTTCCTTCGGAATTGAGTGGCGGGATGCAGAAGCGTGTGGCCATTGCAAGGGCTGTTTCGCTTAATCCGCGGTATTTGTTTTGTGATGAGCCTAATTCTGGACTGGATCCGAAAACCGCAATTGTTATCGACAACCTGATTTACGAAATCACCAAAGAGTATAATATGACAACCATTGTCAACACCCATGATATGAACTCAGTCATGGGGGTTGGCGAAACGGTCATATTTATTGTTGAAGGCGAAAAAGGGTGGGAAGGGACCAAGGATGATATTTTGAATTCCGATGACCCCCGTCTGAACGATTTCATTTTTGCTTCACGATTTCTGAAGCAATTGAGAGACGGGGCTGTCTGACCGGCAAAAAATCACTTCCGGCGAATCATTCTGAAATGGGGATGTCGGGAGGTGTGGTCCACATCCTCGAACGCCCGGGATACAATTTGTTTCTTAGGTCCGTAGCCGGCGTTTTTAGCCTGCCTGCAGATTTTAGTTCTTGCATGTCTTCTTCGTAAATAAATGGTTCATCCGTAATAACCGAAATGGCTTTGGCCATAAAAAGTTCTTCAGGGTCTCCCAGCGGGTAAGGAAAGTAATAGAAAAGATCATCCAGTTCATGGTCCGGAGATAACCCTTTAGAATAATCAAGATCATCATCCACATTGATGAGTCGCATGATAATGGGTTGAATGGCCCAGTTGTGTTTGTCTTCTTCAGAAAAAGTGGCTGAGCCGTAATATTTTCCGTGTGTGGTTTCACCGATCTGTTCTACATCCATATAAGGCTCCAGTCCGTATATCATCATTTCACTGGCTGAAGCAGTGGAAGATGTTGTCAGAACATAGTATTTCTCCAGGTTAAGGTTGTTTTCATTTTCCTGAAAGATTAAAGAATCGGGCGACATGTCGTCCTGTTTTTCAAAAGCTTCTGTAAGAATGTCGTTGTATTCCTCTGTTATGAATAACTGGCCTTCATTGCCTTCGGGCACCAGCATATCCCCCAGCTTGCGGGCCGATGAAATGGCTCCGCCGCCGTTGTAACGGAGATCGAGAACCAAATCGGTGACACCCTCTGCTTTAAATTCTGCCAGTACGTTTTCCAGTTCTTCGTCATAATCGGAGATAAATGAAGAATAGGCCAGGTATCCTATTTTATGACCCAGGGTGTCAATCACATTCCGGGCGATAATGGGATTTAAGTCAATTTCTTCAGATTCAAGGGATATTTCAGATTGCTCAGTGATGGATCCGTCTTCATTGAATTCACCCAGGGTAATTTCAAGATTGTCGCGATTTAGTAACTCGCTGAAATTTTCATCATTCATTGTTTCTCCGTCAACCCGGTAGATCATATCGCCACGTTTAAGACCTTTTTCCCGGGCCGGGGTGTTTTCATGAACATATTCTATGAATGCCACTACCTGGTTGTCCTCTCTGCTTAAATATATTGGCATCAACGAATACCCCGGGCTCTTTTCGATGCCTGAAAAATATTTATTCAGTTCTTCGTAATTATCGGTGATAAAAGACCATCTATCCTCAGAATACAGAAGATTGTAGAAATATTCTTCAGGGTCCTCTTCATCCTCCGGGGCGATGTCAGGCATCTCTTCATTCCAGAAATAATAGATCGACATATTCTCTTCGATGAACCGGTTGATCTCTATCAATTCAGGTTCTTCATTTTCTTCTTTCGGATCAGCGATCTCGTCATCGTCTGAACAGCCCGTCATGATTGAAATTGCCAGGACCGACAGCAGGAATATTATGGTTGTTTTTGTTTGTTGCATTTGATTATGGTTAAA
>JAWOCV010000292.1:0-7325 GCA_046483585.1 Marinilabilia sp. | reverse complement strand
ATCAAATAGAAAAGCGGATGGATTAAGGGGCATACTTAATTTTCCTACCGGTTCATGTCAACGGGGGATAAAGATATCATTCATTCGGATAGGCACCAAAAAATGGAATCAACCATGGTCGTTTGTTGGCTGAGTATGATCTCCAATTCCTGCCTTCATTTAGGCAATCTCAATCCGGCTTAATTGAACCATCCGCTTGTTTCCTTGTTAGTCCCTGTATATCTGTATTCCGGCAAAGGCGAAAGATTTTTTGCCCCGAAAGTGTGAAGGGTATTTTATTCTTTTAGACCTGAGAACTTATAGAGTTTGAAATGAGGCGTATTAGATATGAACTGATTTTATCATGGGGGCGGGAAGTCTTTTCCTTATTAATAAAGACATTGCGGGTGAAACGAAGCAATCTTGATCTTTGGTTTCAGTTTTCCCGGACATTAGTGAGTCTAAAAACCAAATAACAATGCAACGAATTTCATTTCTTTTCTTTTTCTTCATATTAGTGATATTTTCTTTTATCGGATGTTCAACAGGTTCCTCAGACGGGAAGAAGACTGAAAATCAGCCTGAATCTGACCAGGATGAAATTTCCGGCAGAGTTGAAGATTATGAAAATACTGAGAGCAAAGTTGCCACCACTCATTCAGAAGGGCCAGAGATTCCGGAAGGCATGGTGCTGATACCCGGGGGCACTTTCTCGATGGGGGCCCGGGAGCACCAGTTTGCTAAAGAAGATGAGTACCCGCCGCATCAAGTCAGAGTTGATAGTTTTTTGATGGATAAGCATCCGGTGACCAATGCCCAATTTCGTGAATTTGTGGAAGAAACTGGTTATGTAACCATTGCCGAGCAAAAACCGGATTGGGAAGAAATGAAGAAAGAACTGCCTTCCGGTTATGAAAAACCACCGGATTCACTTTTGGTTCCCGGATCCATGGTTTTCAGAAGCCCCTCTGAGTCGGTTTCCCGTAACGACTTTCATTCATGGTGGGAGTGGGTTCCCGGGGCCAATTGGAGAAATCCTTTTGGTCCGGATAGTGACATTGATGGACTTGACAATCACCCTGTTGTCCATGTCACCTGGTCTGATGCCATGGCTTACGCAGAATGGGCGGGAAAAAGACTGCCCACAGAAGCAGAATGGGAATTTGCGGCCAGCGGAGGGGAAAATGATCACATCTATCCATGGGGAAACGAACCAATCTCTGCTCAGCAAGCGAATTACTGGCAAGGCGATTTTCCCCGTGATAATTACGGGGATGATGGATTCTATTCCACTTCACCTGTTATGAGTTTTGCCCCAAATCCATTTGGATTATACGATATGGCAGGAAACGTTTGGGAGTGGGTTCACGACTGGTATCATCATGAATATTACAAATCTTTTGGCAGCGGGGTGATAGCCGAAAATCCTGAAGGGCCTGCCCAATCATATGATCCGATGGAACCGGGTGTTCCTAAAAAGAGTATGCGTGGCGGCTCGTTTCTCTGCAATGACTCTTATTGTGCCGGATACAGAGTTTCTGCAAGAATGAAGACAACGCCAAGCACCGGTATGGTCCATTTGGGTTTTCGTTGTGTGAAGGACTTTTAGCATGAAATATTCATTCGTAAATAATTTATTTAAGTATTTGGTCGAATGGAACTTGCCTGACGTTTTCCCGAAAAGAATCTATTTTCTCATAAGAATTTTTCTCGAAAAACAAGATATGCCTTTCAATAAGCCGGCAGGCAGGCTTATTGAAAGAACTTATACATTCTGTATTCCCGAATGGTCGGGACAAGTTGTGGCATCCCTTGCCATGCTCGTTTCATACTTAAATTGACATTAATATGCCACAACTTTTTGCGCATCTTCTTTGTTTTTCTTAATTTTTCTTTGAAATTTTTAAAAAACAAAAGACTATTCCTTGAAACTCTACATAAGAAATATGGTCTGCATCCGATGCCAGATGGTGGTAAAGGCTGAGCTCGAAAAGCTTGGGTTGCACTATGTTTACGTTAAAATTGGGGAAGCCAATATTATTGAGGACATCTCACCCGCACAAAGCGAGCAACTGGACCAGGCTTTAAAGGCAGTGGGGTTGGAATTAATGGACGACAGAAAAAGCATTTTGGTAGAAAAGATCAAAACCACCATTATTGAACTTGTGCATTACAATGAAGATCAGATCAAAATAAACCTCTCGGATTATCTGAGCCAAAAAATTAATTACGACTATACTTATCTTGCAAATCTCTACTCTGAGGTCAAAGGCATCACCATCGAGCAGTTTTTTCTGGCTCATAAGATCGAAAGGGTAAAAGAACTGATTGTCTACGATGAACTCAATCTTACCGAAATTGCCTATAAAATGCATTACAGCAGTGTTGCCCACCTTTCCAACCAATTCAAAAAATTTACCGGTCTTACACCTACCCACTTCAGAAAGCTTGCCAATAAAAGGCGTGACTCCCTCGACAATGTGTGAATAATGTAAGCTTTTTCAGTAATAATGTAACTCCCGTACTGTCTCTTCATCTTAACTTTGGAATTAAGTATAGGCTAAGGTTTATAAAGTTGAACATTTTAAGAGGCGGTTATGAACATTTTATTCATATATCCCCAATATCCCGATTCTTTTTGGAGTTTTAAACATGCTTTGAAATTCATATCAAAAGAAGCTGCTGTTCCTCCTTTAGGTTTGATCACTGTTTCGGCAATGCTGCCCTCCAAACTGTGGAACAAGAAGTTGGTTGATATGAACGTATCGAAACTGAGAACAGAAGATCTTCAATGGGCCGATTATGTTTTCATAAGTGCTATGTACATTCAAAAACCATCGGTATACGAAATTATAACGGAATGTCAAAAACACGATGTTAAGATGGTTGCCGGAGGGCCACTGTTTACCCAGGAATATGAAGACTTTCCTCAGATTGACTATTTTGTTTTGAATGAAGCAGAAATAACCCTGCCATTGTTTATAGAAGACCTGGCGGCAGGTCATCCTCAAAGAGTTTACAAAACGGATGAAGAATTTGCGGATCTTTCGATGTCTCCGGTGCCTGATTATCAGTTGCTGGAAAAGAAGAAATACGCCTTTATGAATGTTCAGGTTACTCGCGGATGTCCGTATAACTGCGATTTTTGCGAGATCACATCACTTTTGGGGCGTAAAGTCCGGATGAAACAAACCTCTCAGATCATTGATGAACTCAATGCTTTGTACTCTCTGGGATGGCGCGGCCCGGTTTCTGTGGTCGATGACAATTTCATCGGCAACAAAAAGGAAATTAAGCGCGATTTGCTTCCTGTTGTGAAAATGTGGATGAAGGCTCATGGATTTCCATTTGTTTTCAGTATTCAAAGTTCCATAAATCTGGCCGATGATGAAGAGTTGATGGACCTGATGGCCGAAACCGGTTTCACCTCGACTTTTATTGGCATTGAAACACCTGATGAGGCTTCGTTGCAATATTGTCATAAAGTGCAAAACAATAACCGCAACCTGCTTGAGAGTGTGAGGATAATACAGAAAAAAGGCATTCAGGTTTCCGGTGGGTTTATCGTTGGTTTCGATAGTGACACACCCGGTGTTTTTGAGCGACAAATTGAGTTTATCCAAAAAAGCGGAATTGTTTCAGCTATGGTGGGCCTGCTTAATGCTCCCAGGAATACGAAGTTGTATCAGCAAATGAAGGAAGAGAAACGGTTGACCACTCCTGCAACCGGTAACAATACTGATTTTTCGATGAACTTTACACCCAAAATGAATTACAATGAGTTGATGAATGGGTACAGGAAGATCATTCAGAATATTTATTCCATTAAGCCCTTTTACCAAAGATTGAGACAGTTGTTGCTCAATTATAATCGCACCTATAAAAAACAGCCAAGAATCAATTTTACCCTTCTTCTGGCATTTTTCAAGTCGGCCTATTATATTGGCATCAAAAACAAAGGAAGAAGAGAATACTGGAAATTGTTGTTATGGACTTTGTTCAAACGACCTGGTCTGATTTCTGATGCCCTTACCTATGCCGTTTACGGATACCATTTCAGGATCATTTACCAGGTGTATGACCAGGATAACAGTAAGGTAAGTGCCTGATCAGAAAACAGAAAAGCCTTTCTTTCTTTTGTTAGAAATATTGGCCGGGGGAATTATACAAACCGTGACAGATTGCTTCATTAAACCCGCAATGATTCTCAATGCTATTGCGAATAAAGTGAAACAATCTCTATATTTACCGGATACCAGTGAATTTTTAATAAGCACAGGAGCCAGGCTTCATAGTCTGAGCCTTTGTCCTTTTGTTGTTCTTAAACGACCCTCCAGGTTTTCAGATATTTTGCCGTTTCATGCCTTCTCCCCGAATCTGGAAAAATCGAGCACAGATAATAAACATGTCCCGTCAGGATCGGCCCTGATCCCTTCAATATAGACATTGACCAGTGATTGTTTGCCATATCCAAGATTCACCCGGCATGATTCCTTTTTGCCTCCTGAAAGAATACTTTGCAAAAAATGTTCAAATACTGGTTTCGATTCATTGGAGATGAAAAGCTTAAAAGGACTGCCTGCCAGAGCTGCCCTCTTGTCTCCCAGTAGTTCGGCACCCGTAAAGTTTATCTCCAGAATTTCTCCGGTCACATCGACCATGAAAAATCCCATAGGAGCAAAATCGTAGATGATGGTGAATTTTTTCAGAATTCCCTGCTCAGATTTCCAGGTCTTTTTCAATTTTTCATTCGCAGCATCCAATTCTTCACTCAGTAGTTGCACCTGATGTTGTAGGCTGACTATGTCATTTTCATCATTCATTTTGCCTTTTTTTCATATCAATATATCGTTAGATTTTAGATGTAATCCGGATTATTGACTTCATAGTTCAGACTAATTTTGATACATATATTGTAGATAATCTGCATTTTAACACAAATAGATTTTCGGTCTTAAACAGTTGAAGAACAGATACTTTCAAAAGCTTACCGGACTGTTGTCAAATAGTAAATGCAATTTAAGATGTTACACCCCGGTAACAATTACATAATCCCGGGAATATTTTATATCATTCACACATTATCTGGAAACCAGGCAAGTAATCCCTTCAGGGACCTGTTCCTCTGATCAATGGTGTATCCTGCCCAAACAACGAATATTTAGTGTCCGTCTATAAAGTAAGCAACGTTTGTTTCTGAACAGACACATGAATACTAACACACTTTGTCGACTTTTTAGACGGGCACTATTTAGGGCTGCATTTCTTGCGATATCACCTTAAAAGAAATGCGTGTTCAATCCTATAGATTAAGCCATTATCTTTCATTAGAAGTAAGAAAAAGAATGGTACAAAGAACCCTTGTTCATTTTGTGCGTACAAACCAATATCGGGTATCCTATTAATTTAATAGTTTTGAGCATGGGCGCAAATACAGATGAAAAACCAGATATAAGTAACTTGTTTTTCAATTTACCTACAGGGGTTATTTATCAAAATGCCCGGGGGGAGATTACAGGGGTGAATGCTGCTGCAGAAAAGATACTGGGACTTACTTTTGAACAAATGCGGGGAAAGGCAAATTTCGATATTTTGTTGACAGTACTTGCCGGGGATGGCTCAGACTATCCTGTTGAGGACTATCCTTCAGTTGTTGCTTTAAAAACAGGGGAAGTGCAGAAAGATAAGATCATGGGCATTTTTCATCCCCAAAAACAAAGTTACCGTTGGCTCTCTGTGGATGCCGTTCCTGAGTTCAGGAATGGTGAGGAGAAGCCTTTCCAGGTGTTTATCACATTCCGGGATGTGACAAATAACGTTCTGACCACCAAAAAGCTTCAGAAACGTGAGCATGATTACAAAATGCTTGTGGATAATATGCATTCAGGGTTCGTTATTATCCAGAATGGCATCATCCAATATGCCAATAAGGCGGTATTTGAGAAAACGGGGGTAGAGTCCGGAGAATTAGTTGGCTGTGAGTTTCTTCAGTGGATTGCACCAGAAGAACGGGAAAAGGTTGCAAACTTCTACGTTAAACGGCTTGCCGGGGAGAATGTCCCGGAAAATTACCGTTCAAAACTTATTACAAAAGAAGGAAAGCTGGTTTGGTTCTCCTTCAGGGTGAAAAAGGTAGAGTACGATGGAAAACCGACTGTACTGGTGCTCATGAACGATATTGACAGGCGGGTAAGGGCCGAGCAAAGATTGAGTGACAGTGAGACTCTTTTTCGCGGACTGTTTGAAAACGCACCCATTGGAATCTCCCTGGTAGGTTATAATGGCAAACCCATCGTGGTCAATAGCCGTCTTACTGAGATTACTGGTTATTCCGCTGAAGAGTTGAAGCGCATGAATTTTTCCGATTTTACACATCCCGACGACATTGAGCCGGAAAGAGAACTGTGCCGGGAATTGGTTACAGGAAAACGGCAACAGTACCAATTGTATAAACGGTATATTCACAAAGACGGTCATGTGGTATGGGGGGAGTTAAAGGCAAGCATGGTCAAAGATTCGGAAGGTCGAAAGTTGGTTGTCCGGATGCTGGCCGATCATACAGATCAAAAGAGGGCAGAAGATGAACTCCTTATAGCCCGTGACAAAGCCAACGAGAGCAGCAAATTAAAATCGGCATTTCTGGCATCCATAAGCCATGAATTGCGGAATCCTCTGAATGCAGTGTTGGGCTTTAGTGATATTATTCAAAATACCAGCAAAGACCCTGAGATTAGTGAATATTCGAACCTGATCTATGAAGCGGGTTTTAAAGTGATGACCATTATTGATGATATTCTTGACCTGGCCATGTCAGAACATGGGCTCATTCACCTGCGCCCCAAAACCTTCCTTCTCGGAGAGGTGTTTGATGAATTCAGGCGTGAATTACAGGAAATTTTGTATAGATACGGTAAAGATGATCGTGTGGCGGTACGTTGTTCTGTGGAAGAGCATCTGGAAACGAAAGCTATCGTTACAGATAAGAGTAAGGTCTATCAGGTAATGGTCAACCTGATCAAAAATGCCGTAAAGTTTACAGAGGATGGATTTATAAAGTTGAGTTGCCATCAGCCTGATGAAGAAAACGTCTCTTTTTCTATTCAGGACAGCGGAATTGGCATATCAGAAAATCAGCAGGAGGCTATTTTCGATTTTTTCCGGCAATCGGAGGGGCAGGATCACAACAAATACGGTGGCATAGGCATTGGACTGGCCATCTCGAAAAAGATCGCCACAGCCATGTATGGCGACATTACAGTCGAATCGGTGCCCGGAGAAGGAACAACCTTTACCTTTACACTGCCGATGGATGTTGGGGGGGAATCTACTGGCTCTTCCAGATAAAC
>JAWOCV010000247.1:0-2703 GCA_046483585.1 Marinilabilia sp. | reverse complement strand
TCCGCCACCGACCTCAGCAAAATCTAAAGTCCTTCCGTGATTTGATAAATAGCGGGAGGATTTTTTGTTTGGGGGCGAGGATGTTTCAGAAAGGTGCGATGACGCAAGTGTTTTATTGTCAGGAAATTGCTGGTAATGCTTGACAATGCAAAAACAATTTTTCCCAGACAGTTGCAAAAGATTAAAGGGATATTGTCTTAAAACACCGATTATTAATAATATATAAATTATCTTCGATCTTAAATCTAAAAATCTAACGATCTATTGTGGATATGATCTTGTTTAAAAATAGATACAGGTTTACAGGGTTTCTGGTCATAACTGCCATTGTTTTCTCTGTTTTGTTTTTAGGTCCCAATTATCGTCATTACCCCTCCTCCGGGATTAAAGATTTGTTCTTAATCGTAGGTCATTGGGGTGTCTCAGCATTAGGATTGTTTGTTTTGACGGCCATTATGGCTGTCAGTCGTTACGTATATTTCATTCTGTTTCCCCTTTTTACGATCCTCGGCTCGGTCTCTGCTTTTTTCGTCTGGCAAATTGATATCAGCATTAACCCTGCATTGGTTGAATCCTTGATTCAGACAAATGTCGGGGAAATAGCCAATTATATTTCGTGGCCGTTGATTGTTTTTCTTCTTTTGTGTCTTGGTTTAAGTTTTTTTTCTGTTTTCCTGAGGTTTCGTATTTCATGGAATAGAAAAGAGGCAGTTCCTTTGATCATTTTGGTCGTGGTTTGTGCAGCTCTTTTTCTGACGGTCAACAGGATACGGTATAACACATTGACCGCCAGAGCTCCATTTTCTTATTTCCACGCGGTGAATGGGTATTTTTCCAATATTGAAGAGATACAAAGCGATCGTGTCATGTTGGGCAAAGGAGCCTCGTGTAAAAATGACTCCCTTATTACCGTTTTTGTGATTGGAGAGGCTTTGCGGGCAGATCACCTCCAGATGAATGGTTACCACCGGGAAACGATGCCCAAGATGGAAGCCCGCGGGGTGGTCTCTTTGCCGAATGTATATTCTCCTCATACGCATACTGCTGCAAGTCTGAGGTATATTCTCACAAGAGCGGAAGAGAGCAACCCTGATCCCATGTTCCGGGAAAGCTCATTTGTTGATATTTTTTCAGAGAGTTCATTCCACTCTGCCTGGCTTGGAAATCAAAATCCCGTGACACCTGTCCGGTTTTTTATTAACGAATGTGATACGGTGGCAATAAACAAACCTCAGTTTTCGGATTATAGCAATACAAAAAAGTTTGATTCGGATTTGGTTGAGCCTTACAAATCACTTATTCGCAAAAACAGGAAAAAGCAATTGATTGTTCTTCATATGGCTGGCAATCACTGGTGGTACAACAACAATCTGCCGGAAGACCATGTTTTTTACACTCCGATACTTGAGAACAAAACCTTGTCTCTCTCCAATAAAGAGAGAATGATCAATTCCTACGATAACGTCACCCGCTTTGTAGACACAGTTATTGATTCATTTATTGCTTCATTGGAAGGAAAGAATGCCCTGCTCATCTTTTTGTCAGATCACGGACAGTCTTTTGGAGAAAAGGGGAAATGGCTGCATACCAATGATATGCCTGCTGAAAAAAATCCGGCCTCATTTGTTTGGATGTCTGGAAAATACAAGAAATTAAACGCCGAAAAAGCCGGAAACATCCAAAAGAACAGGAAAAAACGTGTAGACACATCTTTTCTGTTTCATACCATTCTTGATGGAAGCAATATCATCACGCCTCATCTGAATGCCTCATTAAGTCTTTTCTCTGCCCCCACTTCCCTGCAAGAAACGGAACGTATTGGTTCATCAGAAGAATGACAGGGGTTAATAATAATATTTGCAAAGCAGCCAGCCCCAAAGAGTTCCATAAATTAAAGGTGATTTCAATATTGAAAAGCCATAACGCAATGACTTTAATTGTCGAAATGGCCAAAAGATGGAAAGCTAAAATTGGCAAAGTATTTTTTCCCACCCATACAATTGGTTTCCAGGTGGGAAGAAGTTTTAATAAATGAAACAACCAAAGAAACCCCAATATTCCGGTCAGATAAGACAGAGGTAAAATGCCATATTCTCCGCGATAAAATGTAGTGTTAGGTGTGTAATGTGCTATACCCAGATGAAGGAAAATCGGGACCAGAATAAAAAGCCATTCTTTTTTGTCGGTTTTGTTCATAAGATCATATTTTCGAAACAATTTGCCTGAAAAATAGAAAAGATAAACAACCATTGCGATGTCAAGGCTCCAGGGCAAATGATAGCCCAACCTCTGGTAAATGAAGTAGCCCGACAGAGAAAAGGTTACAACCATAAAGGGCTGAACTGATTGGTTGAGCCTTGAGACAAAAAAGTCAAGCATGATAATACAAAACAATGCCGGTAAGAACCATAAAGGGATCCCCCAGTCCATAAATTCTGCTCCTCCCTGTGCATAAAAAATGCCGGCAAAATTTTTCAATGGCGACAATTCCGCTCCTGCCGGGTCGCCATAATGACGACCCAGAAACAGCCAAAAAAGAAACAGGAGAATCGCTGCCGAGAAGTAAGGAATAAGCAGGCGTTTCCCGTATTTGCTTAAACAATTTTTTAATGTCAACAACCGCTTATCATGGCTCAGAAAACCCGATAGAATAAAAAACAAGGGTAGCCGAAAAGAATTAGCAAAGTCACTAAAATACGAGGC
>JAWOCV010000241.1:0-3877 GCA_046483585.1 Marinilabilia sp. | reverse complement strand
CCGAAAATGACATGATTGCGGGATTGAGAAAGACCGCAGCGTGTGCAATACAAAATTTCTGATTTCAGTTTTTTCCAATTGTCATCCATGTATTGACGAAAATTTCCCGGGTGTCTATTGATTCAAAAGTAACAACTTTTTTGAAATGAACCAATGTTCATATCTAAAATAACAGCATGTTGGTTTGTATTAGATGGTATAGTTGATATTGAATCTCATCTAATCGGATGATTATTTAAATGGATGCCAGTTTTTTGGGTTAGATTTCAATCAGCTGGTTTTTAATGTGGTTTGTGGCAATTTGAATGAATTTGGAATTGGTAAACAATGATTTTTTTCGATTACTCCAGTTTTCCAGTTCATTCTGAATGCTTTCTGTTGATTTTATGTTTTTGACATGAATAATAAAGTCAATGCTTGAAAGTAATTCTAGTCCGTAAGGAGAATAAAATCCACGGAGAAAATTAATGGTTTGCCTGGTTATGTTTAAATATTCATTGTTTTCAGGCTTATTGAGAAATTTTTTCACCTCCTGTTCTGCATCCGGAACCAAACCAATTTCTTCAAAGGGTTTTTTGTCTTTAGCACTGTATCCGGTAATGTAACTTCCGTTTAAATAATAGAGCACATGCTTAACTTTCCCGGAATACGGGCCATAAAAGTAGGGATTGAATTGGAGGTTAAATTTACTTGCTGCGCCAAACCGCTGGAGAAAGTAAGCAACTTTTTCTGCTGCAAATTCTGAAACGAATTCTCCATGTTTAACCATATCATAAAGAACGGCAAGGAGCATGGCTCTTGCGGGGGTTAATCTTGTCCGTTCTTTTTTTAGTGTTTCCTGAATATTGGCGTTTGGCTGATAAACCTGAACTTCACAATTCAGATTGCCAAGGTGTTTTTCAATTAAACTTTTAACCTTATTCCATTCAAGCCCCCCATTACCTACACCCAGAGGAGGGACAGCCACAGATTTAATGCGCTTTTCCTTTATAACGTTCACCAAATCAGCAAGGCCACTCTCAATAAAAGAATATTCAGACGGGTGCTTCCAGTTTTTTTTTGTTGGGAAATTGATGATGATTTTTTTCCCCGACCACATGGTTTGTTCTTCAGTGACAAACATGTGTCCGGTTTTTACTTCTTCGGCATCACAGGCTTTTTGGTATTTTTTGAAATTTTCAGGGAACAATTTTTTGAATTGTAAAGCTATGCCTTTCCCCATAACACCCACTGTGTTAACTGTATTAACTATAGCTTCCGCATCAGATTCAAATAGATTTCCTGTAATATGTTTTATCATGGCTAAAAGTAATAATCGGGTTTAATCACAATTTGTTTGCTGACACCATAGTCAACAAGAATTTGACGTGCCTTTTCATTAAAAACAACAAAGCCTAATATTGCTTGCGGCTCAATATCTCCCAGAACCAGAAATTCTGCTTCTTTCCTTCGCTTTAAGTCCAAATCATTTTCATCATTCCAATATTTGGCATTAATGGCTCTTTTGTCAATGATTTTATTCAGCTTCTGGATGTCACTTTCAGTATAAAACGATGTAAAACGATCAATAGCATGTCCATCGGTAAAAACAATATTGAGTTTTAAATCTAAAACAGACTGAACGCTACTGACGCAATATACAATTTTCTCAGGAGGAGTGGGAGGGACCCAGTTAAATCCTTTCTGAATTACATAAAGCATGGGCGTTCTTACTGCAAAATAGAAAGGGATGTATTCTCCGATATTTCTATCATTGAAATACTTAAAGGTTTCTCGTGTTGAGATAATAGAAGAATCGCCAATGGGAACATAATTCGGATTAGCATTTTCAGAATTTACATGGGTTATTCCATATTGAATAATATGAGGTATGTTTTCGATATGGGTAATTCGGAAGATATATGTTTTTCTAAGGTCTACCATTAATGTATAAAGCTTGAAAAAATAATTCGTTTGTGTCCGGCGTATGATTATCCGGACTGTCCAGATCCTCTCTTAATACCAGGAAACTTGAATAATCTTAAGATCATTGCTTATTGTTATGATTTTGACCTGTTTGTATTTTTAGTTATGGGTTAATTTATTACTCACTAAGTTAGTAACCTTTTATCAAATTCAAGGCTTCTTATTGTTATTCTTTCCAAGAATCAGGATGAACTTTCTATGGCATAGGGCTCTTTTTTTGTTGTTATAACACAATACTCGGTTGTTTCAAAAAATTGAAACCCCAGGCCTTTTGGAGCTGTTGAATCTTTTCCTGAAATCGACCCTTTGCGATTAGCATTGTTTAACGGACTTTTTATACCGTCTGCGCCACAACAAATATCCACTAATGACAACCATTATTGCTGCCAGTCCGACAAGAGGCACGATCAGGATATAAAAATCACCCATAATGACCTGGAAAAACCGGCCGGTATGAATTTCCAGTGACAAGTTCCAGAGCGACATCCGGGTTTGGGAGACAACTTCTTCGGGGGCATCCGGGAACGGTTTGTCGTGATAAAGGGGCAACACGCCCTGGTCGTAATCCACCATGTATGGACTTCCGTCCGGGGTGGTCATCAAGCCCGTGGTCTTGAATTGTCCCACGGGCCGCCCTGACGGAGCCCCCTGGTAAACCTTTCCCCGGGCATAATCCAGAATTTGGGGGTTTGAGGGGTGCCACAGAAACAAACCGCTGAATGAACCGACCAGCCAGGCCCCTTCTTTGTAGGGTTCGAATACGTTGATGCCCATGACACTCACGGGGGGTTGAATTTCACATCTGGTGGGTTTCAGCGATTTATGGCCCAGGGTGAACATGCCTTCTGATGTGGAAAGAAAAAACTGGTCGTGCTCTTCATCAAAACGGATGTCGCGCAGTTTGTCGTACCAGGGATTGGGCTGATCGAGATGCGAGTATTTAATGGGCGCCATTTTGCTGTTGGCAATGGCAATTAAAAGGGGAGGACGCAGAAAAATGCCGGTAAAGAAAAGGATGAGAAGGAAAATCCACAACCAGGCCCCCGCTTTATTGTGCCACTTCAGCGACCATCGGTTGATGCGTATCAGCTTTCCGGCCTGCCTGAGCTTGCGTCTTCTGCTTTTGATCCAGTCGGGGAAGAAAAAATAGATGATGCCGGTCACGGAAAGAAATATGGTGACCAGCCCAAGGAAATCGACGAACAATTGACCGGGCAGGCCAAAGATTTCCCCCGAGTGAATTTGCCAGAGCGTTTCGAACAAGGTTACTTCCTGCTCATGGTTTTCCGGGGCTTCAAGTTCAATCTTTTTGAAATGGGTGTCTACTCCATCGGTCATTCCTTTGAACATGTACGACCGGTTAAGGGCATAAAGGGTGTCCCCCACGGTTTCCAGGGCCACAAAACGACTGATTTCCACATCCAGCGGAAACCGTTTCCACGTCTGTTCCGTTTCATCAAACCCGAACAGGCCGAATTGAGTAGCTGCATACAAATGGCCTTCATGATCGCGGTGGAGATCAAAAACCTTCCGGTGGTCGGCTCCCCCGGGTAATCCCTTATCAACAGGCCGGTATTCCGAAAATGAGGAATCGGTGGCCCACACGCCGATATTTCCATAGATCAGGATGCTGTCGGGCGACACGTTTATATTGCCCTTCAGGGCGCTGTTGCTCCAGTCTTCATAGCTATAAACTTCGGGCAGGACTGTACGCGGCACATCAATGCCTGAAAAAAAGGCCCGGTGGTTCATGAAGATGCCGGTAACTCCATAGTAAAGCAGGATGAAAGACAATATAAGGCCCGGCCAGCGGTGAAGCTTTTTATAGGTTTTTCCTTTCGCCATAAAAAAGAAAACGTGTCATGTTAAATGCAGTGTGATGCGGTTTTTGCCCTCTTTTTGTTGAAAATGA
>JAWOCV010000199.1:0-3677 GCA_046483585.1 Marinilabilia sp. | reverse complement strand
GGGGATGGTTCGGTATGGCGGAATTTTAAGTGCGTACTACAAGTGGAAAGAAAGCGTAGGTCCGCGAAACCAGCGAACACCTATGTTGAACATTCACTGGAACGGCATTGAAACCAACCAGGTCGGAACGGCCGAGTTTGTAGACTTTTGCCGTCAGGTAAACGCCGATCCTTTGATGACTGTGAATTTTGAGTCGGAAGGAAATGAACACTGGGCCAGAACCCCGAAAGGGGAGAATCGATCGGGGGATGCCAAAGAAGCAGCCGGGTGGGTGGATTATTGCAACAATCCCTCCAATAAGTTGCGAATTGAACATGGCTTCAGAGAGCCTTTGAAGATTAATACGTGGCAGATAGGCAATGAAACATCTTACGGTCGTGACAGATTTGATGTAAAGACCGCCGCCCAAAAAACCGTTGAGTTTTCACGTGCCATGAAGGATGTTGATCCTTCCATTGAGATTATTGGCTGGGGCGACAGTGGCTGGGGGCCGGAAATGATTGAAAGAGCCGGTGAACACTTCGATTACCTGGCGTTTCATCATATGTACGACCCGGGGCATGAATTGGGCTATGATTACCTGCGTGACAATGACTACCGGGAAGACCCGGCAGCCACGTGGGAAGCCCTGATGGAAGCCTACAAACCTCACGAAAAGAAAATCAGGAAGGTACGGGAAGAAGTGGCCGGAACCAATATGCCGTTGGCACTGACCGAATGTCACTATGCTTTGCCCGGAAGAAACCGGTGCGAGGTGTTGTCATCATGGGCGGCCGGCGTTTCGTATGCCCGGTTGATGAATCTTCACGAACGCAATGGCGACCTTTTGAAAATTGCTACACTGGCCGATTTTTGTGGAACCCGCTGGCAGGTCAATGCCATTATGATCCCTGTTCCCGGCGGAAAGTCGTTTATGATGCCAGTGGCCCGGATCATGCATTTATATCGTCACCATACCGGAAAGGAAGCCATTCACATCGATCACAAATCCGGTGATCTGGATATCACAGCCAGCAGAACAGATGACACCATTTTTCTTCATGTGGTCAATACCAGCCGTAACAGATCGGTGAAAACTTCTCTTCATATAGACAATATGACTGTGGAGGCGGGCAAAGCCTTTGAAATATCCACTGATCCTGAATTTGAAATATTACGTGCCGAAGATGACCCGATGATTCCGGAAGAAAGGTCTCTTTCACCGGAAGAACCTATTGTATTTCCGCCTGCCTCGGTAACAGCCGTGGAGTTGAAAGTAACCTCATCGAATGTCTGATTGGGTGAATGTTTTTTAATGATTAAGAAAAAAATCTTCGCATGATTGCAAAAAAATATATCTGGATATTGCCCCTGCTTTTCATGGGGATTTTAACGGGTTGTCAGAACAATTCGTCCGATCAGGTTAAAGTAGTAGATCGTCCGGATCTGACAGAACAAAACGATTTCTATCCCGGAAATAAAGCACCCCTGCAACCGGCACACTTTATTAAATTGCCCCTGGGCAGCATTGCGCCACAAGGGTGGATCCATGAAATCCTGGAGCGTCAAAAAGAAGGATTGGCCGGTCATCTTGGTGAGATCAGCGCCTGGCTCGAAAAGGGAGACAATGCCTGGCTGGCCGAAGGCGGCGACCATGGTTGGGAAGAGGTTCCGTACTGGTTGCGTGGTTATTCGGATATGGCTTTCATATTCGATGACCCTGAGATGAAGGATGAAGCTATGTTATGGATTGAAGCCATTCTGGACAGCCAGGATGAAGACGGGTGGTTTGGGCCTAAAGTTCGTTCCGGAGAAACCGGGCACATCGACTACTGGCCCAACATGATCGTGTTGTTTACGCTGCAGAATTATTACGAATATACCGGCGATGACCGGGTGATCGATTTTATGACCAATTATTTCCGTTATGAAATGGAAGTGCCCGATGAGGAGTTTTTGTCCAGTTACTGGGAGAACAGCCGGGGCGGGGACAACCTTTACAGTGTGTATTGGCTCTATAACAGGACCGAAGAAGCCTGGCTTCTGGAACTGGCTGAGAAAATCCATAAAAATACGGCCGATTGGACACAGCCCTCCACGCTTCCCAACTGGCACAATGTCAACATTGCCCAGTGTTTCCGTGAGCCGGCTACCTGGTTTATGCAGACCGGTGATTCGGCGCATCTTGAAGCAACTTACAACAATTATGACCTGATCCGCCGCACATTTGGTCAGGTTCCGGGTGGTATGTTCGGGGCCGATGAGAATGCAAGAATGGGTTACATCGATCCCCGGCAAGGCACCGAAACCTGTGGGTTTGCTGAGCAGATGACTTCGGACGGCATCCTGACGCGGATCACCGGAGATCCCCATTGGGCCGACAACAGTGAAGATGTGATGTTCAATAGCTTTCCTGCTGCTTTTACTCATGATATGAAAGCTCTTCGTTATATCACTTGTCCCAATGGTGTAACCGCCGACAGTCTTAACCACTCTCCGGGTATCGACAATGCCGGTCCTTTCCTTCTGATGAACCCGTTCAGCAGTCGTTGTTGCCAGCATAACCACGGTCATGCCTTGCCTTACTATGTGCAAAACCTGGTGATGGCCAGTAATGATAACGGCCTTGCCGCGGTTTTGTATAATTCGTCTGAAACCACTGCTCAAGTAGGGGACGGAACAGAAGTAACCCTGAAAGAAGAAACCCGTTACCCGTTTGAAGAGGAGGTGAGGTTTCAGTTAAGTATGGACAACGATGTTTCATTCCCATTCTATCTGCGTGTCCCGGGTTGGTGCGAAAATGCCACGGTTGTGATTAACGGCCGGGAAGTGGACCCCCGTGCAAAAGGTGGCTCTTACATCCTGATTGACCGGGAGTGGAGCGACGGGGATGAAGTGGTGCTCAATCTTCCCATGGACCTTGGGCTGCGTACCTGGCAGGTCAACCAGAACAGTGTTTCTGTGGACTATGGGCCGCTTACCTTTTCTCTGGAGATTGAGGAGGACTACAATCAACTCAACAGTGCCGAAACAGCCATTTGGGATTCCGACTGGCAGGACGATGCCGATCCTGATGAATGGCCTTCGTTTGAAATAAATCCGGCAAGTGACTGGAATTATGGACTTATTGTTGATAAAAATGATTTGAACAGTTCATTTTCCATTCACAAAAAGGAATGGCCCGATGACAATTACCCCTTTTCTGTAGACAGTGCTCCCATTGAAATTCAGGCCCGCGGAAAACGCATCCCCTCCTGGCAGATCGATCAATACGGACTTGTGGATGTATTGCCCCGTTATCCTGCAGAAACCGATCAGCCTGTAGAGGATATCAATATGATTCCGATGGGGAGTGCACGCCTCAGAATATCTGCATTTCCGGTGGTTCAATGATCTTAAATTAAAATATAATTATAATGTAATAGTTCGTTTTTGGCTGTAGTTTAATTTTGCGTTGTTATGTTCCAATAGTCCGTTAAGCATTTGTAAGTATTTGTTATTCAATTGTTTAAATTTGAGGGTATTCTTAGTGTTAAAATACGGATTATCAACAATATACGATTTATCTTAAATCTAAAAATCTAACGATCTATTGATGATGAAAAATTTTAGATATTTTATGGTTCTGGCCCTTTTTTGGCCTCTTTTTACGGCCCAGTCATGTGATCAAGAGGACAATGGGCAGGAAGAAGAGAGCA
>JAWOCV010000249.1:0-19893 GCA_046483585.1 Marinilabilia sp. | reverse complement strand
ATATTGCCTCTTTTTAGTCCCCCCTCCCTGGGAGGGGGTTAGGGGGAGGCCCCAATTAAGGTGGTTATAGCAACAGGGTTCCACCTCTTCCCATTCCGAACAGAGAAGTTAAGCCTGTTAGCGCCGATGGTACTGTGTAAAAACGGGAGAGTAGGTCGCCGCCGACCTTTTAAAAAAAGACCCGGTCTGTTGATTCAGATCGGGTTTTTTTCATTTAGGACGTCCGTATTCCCTATTCCGACGATATTCAGGTCATTTGGAATCTCTTTTGGACTTTTTATATTGAGTTATACCGCCCGCTGATAACTTCTCATTTTTACAGAATTCCAAAAGATTTTGTGTTAGCAGATAAGAATGGTCAATTTGGATGTTTAGGATCAGGTGGTTCTAGAGCTTTATGTCGTTAGGTTGGATTTCTCTGTCAAATTTTTGAAAATTAATTAGTTTTGTAGGTGGTTTAGCCAGGTTTATTTTTAGCAATACTACTGGATATGGATTTATTGCGATTTCCAAAGCTTCTTGTTTTGATTTTTTCTTTTTTTATTATTTGGGTCGGAGAGGCATCTTCTTTGGACGATTCTATTGATATACCACAAACGGAAGATTCAATGAAAGCTTCTCTTCCTGGTATGCCGGATAAAGCAGATTCTCTTGCAAGGCTTTTGATCGAAAGTGCCCCGGAACAGGACGATTCTGTTTTAGCACTGGGATGGTTTTATCGCGCTGAAGCTGCTTATTATTCCGGAAAATTTGAGCGTGCCTGCAATTTCTATGAACGAACCGATGAATTACTGGATAGTATTGAACAGCCCGGGCGAAAAGCCACTGTTTTAAACAATCTGGGGTTGACACATTATTTTAAGGAGCGGTATAATGAAGCACTTGATGCATTTATCCGGTCGGCCGATATTGAACAGTCGCTTGATAATCAGCATGGATTTGCCCAGTGCCTGCATAATATAGCCCTTGTTCACGACAAAGCGGGAAGGCGAAACAGTGCCGAAACCTATTTTGATCATGCTCTTGATCAATTCCTGGATATGGATTCTTTGGCTGCTGCTGCCGCTGTTTATAATGATTATGCCATTTATTACAGTGGTTATGACGACAATGAATCGGCTATTGAAATGTATTCTAAAGCCCTGGATATTTTTAAACAAACCAACGATTCTGCCGGAATTGCGAAAGTGAAATGCAATATTGGGGCACTTCATCTGTATGAAAAAAATTATCGAAAAGCGGCTTCCTTTCTGGAAAAAGCCCTCGACTATTTTAAGGAAAAAAATGACCAGGCAAATCTGATCAATGTTTATAGCCTTTTGGGGGATCTCTATTATGAACAGGACAGATCAGCCCTTTCAGTTGTGTTTTATGAAAGAGCTGAAAATATGGCGGGTAAAACAGGCCAGGATCATGTGAGACAAAAGAATCTGTATTCCCTGTTCAAGGCTTTGAAAGCTGAAGAAGAGTTTGAACAAGCCCTTAATGTACTGGAAACTTATTCCCATTTAAAAGATTCACTTATTGCTGCAAATGAAGGATTTATTGAGAATTCTGCCGATCATGAGCTGGAATCTGAACTTAATGAGAGGGAGCTTGATCTGGTTCGTGCAGAAATTAAAGAGAAAAATTTGATGCTTATTATCGCCGGCTTGTTATTGGGACTTGGTATAGTTGGTTGGTTTCTCTACTTGCGGAATAAAAAGCTAAAAAATGAAAGAGAGAAACAACTCTTGCTGCAAAAGGGAACACGTGCGCAAACGAATCCTCATTTCATTTTTAATGCCCTGGCCTCGCTGCAGAGTTATGTTATTGAAGAGAACAAAGATGAAGCCCTTGATTACCTGAGTGACATCGCTTTGTTGTTTCGTAAGTTATTGGATGCAGGAGAACATGAGTTTATTACCCTGGAGGAAGAACTCGATTTGATGGATAAATATTTAAAAGTTCAGTGCAGGAGGTATTATCGCTCCATTAATTGCGGAGTGAGTTCACGTATCATTTCGGGGTCAAAATTTTTAATGGTGCCACCTATGCTTATCAGGCCTTTTGTCGATTTGGCATTTTCCATAAATAATGCTGGCAATTATAGTTGGCCGGGCATTCATATCACATATGAACAGAAAAGCGATTCACTTGAAGTGAATATGAAAAACGAGGGCGGAGTGATCAGGAATGAGATTGAGGCCAACGGGAAAGAGGCATTAGAGGAACGCCTTGATCTTTTAAAAAGAACATATAAAGGAGGAAAATCTCAGGTGGAAGTGATTGATTTATACGAGAACGGTACTTTAAGCGGAACACGTCTTTGTTTTTCGTTACCCCTGATAACAATAGATCGTTAGATTATTAGATGTAAGATGCCTGCCTGGCGGTTTATGAAAAATGAGACTTGTTGTACAAACCAAAGTTTGTTTTATATAGCAGGATTGTAATAAGCAAACGGCAGACAGGTAAGAAAATTCGTACAATACTGATATACTGTGATTTAACCTGAAAAACTCCGAAATTTTAAATAATTGAAATACAAGGTATTCCAAAAGTTTAACGGACTATTGTGATAAAGAACAATTAATTATTTTCTTCCAAAGTCGGCCGGGATCTCACCCCAGGTATCCGTGTCCCATTTCAATACAGGTTGTGACCAGGTGTTGTTCCTGAGCCATTTTTCAGCTCTTTCAATCATTTGGAACAATTTTTCCGTTTCCGGGATCCGCTCCAATTTTGTGGCACACTTTTTCTTTTTTATCCATCCCAGGGCAATTGTTGAGTCGGTATATATTGGAATATTCAGGTTACATCGTTTCAATTCTGCCAGGCCATGCACAATAGCCAGGAACTCCCCGATATTATTGGTTCCAAGATTGAATGCTGCATGGAACCATTCTTCATTGGTTTTCACATAAACGCCTCTGTATTCCATTGCTCCGGGATTTCCACTGCAGGCCGCATCTACGGCCAGGCTGTCCTTTAACGGTCCTCCGGAGGCTTTGTTTGTTTTCTTCTGTTTTGATGAAGTTGAAGATTTTTGTTTGTTCTGATGGGTAGAAGGATTGCCGATTTCTTCATTCCATGGTCTTATAAAAGCCCTTTTTGCCTGATCAAGAGATTTATATGATTTATACCGGGCACCTTTATAGCCAAATATCCGTTTACGGCATTCTTCCCAACTGTCCACAATACCAGTTTGATGCCCCAGCCAGATCACATAATACTTTTTGGTTCCCATGAATGATATTTGTAAAACTTTTTGAAAATCCCCTTATCCGCCCAATAAAGCTGTTCAAACCGGATTGGGTAATCAATTCTTCAGGTTCATTTCTGCAAGCAGATGATCTGCGTCTCCTACTTCTTCCATGACATAAAGAATGTACCGGATATCTGCATTGATGCACCTTTGTTGTTCTTTCGAGTAAGAGATATCTGAAGCCATGCCTTCCCAGTTCCCGTCAAAGGCGAGGCCGATGAGTTCTCCTTTGCCGTTGAGTACGGGACTTCCGCTGTTTCCTCCTGTTATGTCGTTATCCGAAATAAAACAAACGGGAAGATTACCCGAATCGTCGGCATATCTGGAAAAGTCCTTTTCCATCAGGGTTTTTAATGGGTAATCGGGCTGGTAATGGTCATTACCTGAATTGATCTTTTGAATGATGCCTTTATGAGTAGAGAAGGCCGAGTAAACAATGCCATCATCGGGTGAATAATTGCTGATCTTACCGGCTGTAAATCGCATTGTGCTGTTGGCATCGGGGTAAAACCTGTGTTCAGGATAGCGCTTCATAAGGGCATCGACGTATTGATGCATGGTGTGCTCCAGTTGTTCTTCAAACTGTTGAAAGATGGAATACACCGGGCTGAAGTCTTCCATAACCCGTTTCACAAAAGCAAATCCGGGATCTTTTTCAAATTTTTCAGCTTTGGGGGAGCGAAGAAATATTTCAAACTCTTCGGGATCGGCAAATGCCGATTGGGTATAGATTTTTTCGGATAGCTCTTCTATACTTCCGGTATTCCCCAGTAATACTTCTCTGTCCATCTGGAGGCTGTCAGTCAGGTTGTTGGTGTAAAATTCCACCATTTTTTGAAAGACCTCTTTGTCAATTTGGGCAGAAAAGTCAGGAAAAAAGTTTTCACCTTTTTCCCTCAGATCTTCAATGGCAATTTTGGTTTCTTTTTCGCCGGAATCATCTTTTCTAACAATGTTATAAAGCTCATAGGCATCCAGCATCAATGAATTGATGTCAGGGCCGTTGATCAGGCTCTCAAGAGTTATGATGGTCGTTTCTGCCAGGTTCTGACGCATCAGATAAAGAAGTTTGGCCGAACTTAATATTTTGTCGTATTCTTCCGGGGTTTCGGGATTTTCATCAAGCCATTCGCTGAACTTATTTTCATGTTTTTCCCGTTTGGATGTGAGGTTTGTGTTTTCTATGCTTTTATTTTGTCCGATGGCATACTTCTGGTAGTTGCTGGAGGTGGCATATTTCTCGGCATACTGAATGCCGATCTTTTCTGATCCTTCCATGTGTTCTTTCCATATTTCCTGTCGTTTGCCACGCACTTCGGCCACTATTGGATTGATAATATCTTTTGTCTCCCGGATGCCGTGAGAAGTGAGGTATCTCTGGGTTTTCCCGGGGTAGCCCATGACCATGGTGAAATCGCCTTCCCGGCCTCCTTCCGGGTTGACAGGCAGGACCTTTTCCGGTTCATACGGGATGTTGTCCGGATGATAGTCAGCCGGCTCGCCATCGGGTGAGGTGTAGACTCTGAAAAAGGTAAAATCTGCCGAATGACGGGGCCACATCCAGTTGTCCTCCTCGGCACCAAATTGGCCGATGTCTTTGGGAGGCGCACCAACCAAACGTACATCTCTGAATGTCTGGGTGATCAGCAAATAGAACTGATTCCGGGAAAAGAATTCTTTTATTTCGGCATCATGGTTATCCGGGATTGTCAACGTGTCAAGAACAGCTGTGGAGATGCTGTCAATGAGGTCTTCTGTTTCAACGCGTTTAGAAACTTTTTCCAGCGGTTCCTTAAAAAGGGGGGTTAGATCGCGGGCTTCAACAAGTATAGTGGCTGTCTTATCTTCATTAGGCAATTCGTCTTTTGAAGAACGTGCCCAGAAACCGTCACTGATATAATCATTTTCCAGTGAGCTGTGCTGCTGAATTTCACCCATGGCACAGTGATGGTTGGTCAGTAACAATCCTTTGTCACTAATGAAACTCCCCGTGCAACTGCCATCATCCAGGGAAACAATGGCATCTTTTATGGAAGCCTGGTCTGAGCTGAAAAGATCATTAGAGGAAAGTTCAAGGCCCATTTTATGCATCTCCTCTATCTGAGATTGAGATAGATGCCAGGGGAGCCACATGCCTTCATCTGCCTTTGAAATAATTGAAAAGAAAGTCCCTGATAACACAAATAATAGTAATGCCCGCTTCAACATATCGCCCGAAAAATTATCAAAATTTAATGATACGAAACTACAAAATAAAGGTTTGAATGCTGAGGGTTTTAAAAAAAATTTAAGAAAAATTAGGAGTTGGTATTTCCGTCGCAGAGGTATAAGGAAGAAAGGACTTGTAGCTGAAAGCTCGAAGCTCAAAGCCGGAAGGAAACGCACACAACAAGGTTTGTCACAACTGGTCCCGGCCATTCGGGAATATGTTTTGCCGGAAAAAAAGAGGCTATCTGAAAAAAGCTTTAAAAACGCCTGTATACTTTTAATTTGTAAGTGACTTTCTTTATTGTGTCGCACCTCCGGCACTTAACTTTTATTGTAAAGTTTTGTTGTTTTATTACCATACTCTCGCACTTCCGGTGCTCTGGGATAGCCACGGAGTGGCGACAGTATGGTAAAAACCTCTGTATGGAAAACGATCTTAAGCTCCAGAGGAGCGACACTTTCTTTTAAGTTGATGGTTATGGAATTCAAAAATCGACTTTTAGACAGCCTCTTTTGAGATTTGTTTATCGGTGATTGCGTATCTTTCAGATACCGGCTGGTTTTGCCGTTGTCTCTGTTTCTTTTACTCTACAATTGTCATTTCGTCGATCAGGTGGTCTGCACCTGCATATTTGTCGATGATGAACAAAACGTAGCGCATGTCAACATTGATACACTTCTGGAGGTCATCCTCGAAGGCGATGTCTCCACTCATAGCCTCCCAGTTACCGTCAAAGGCCAAACCAAACAGGTGTCCTTCTCCGTTGATCACGGGGCTTCCACTGTTGCCCCCGGTGATGTCGTTATTGGTGGTGAAGTTGACATACATGCGCCCGTCTTCGTTGGCATATCTGCCGTAATCTTTTTCCTCGTATAAGTCTTTTAGTTTCTGCGGAACCATGAACTCGTCACTGTCGGGATCTTCTTTTTCCATAACTCCCTCCAGAGTGGTGTAATGCTTATATATAACGGCATCACGGGGCTCGTAATCTCCTACGGTGCCATAACTCAGGCGCATGGAGGAGTTGGCATCATCGTAATAGACCTTATCCGGATTCATTTCCTGAAGGCCGGCTATGAATAATCTATGATTCCTTTCAATGGTACGGTTGGTTTCCCTGGTTTGGTCCATCAAAGAAGAATAAAGCTCAAATGTTGATTTTGCAGCTTTGAAAGCAGGATCTTTTTTCAGCTTCTTGAGTTTAGGTTTCTCCAGGAAATCGTATAGCTTCTCTTTCTCTGCGAAGAAAGATTTTTTGAACAATTTGTCGGCATATTTTTCGAACCCATCTTCCTTGTTGGCCTTGATGTCTTCAAAAAATGACGGGTGATATTCCTGGTCAATTTCTTCGTAATACAACTCGAGCAATGCTGCCATCACCTTTTTATCGGTTGGGGCATGATAATCTTTGTAGAAGTCTTCGGCGGTCGATTTGATGTCTTCAATGACCGATTCGGTTTTTTCCTCGTCCCCATCATCCAGTGCTTTTTCCAGTCCTCTGGCTGACAGTGCAAAAGAAAATATCTCGGTCCCTCTGAGCATGGTTTCGCGCACGAAATTCTGAGCCAGGTAGAATGGTTCTCTGGAAGAGTAGGCTTCTTCAAGTTCGGAGAGCACATCCCCGTATTTTTCTTCTCGTTGGGAATCTTCATTGATCCATTGGCGGAACTCTTCTTCGAGTTCTTCTTTTGTATCGATCACATTCAGGTTACGAAGGCCCCGGTTCATTCCAATGCTGTTTTTCCAGTAATTTGAGCTCCGGGAAAATTTTGAGGCATACTGCAGACGTATTTCTTTGCTGGAATCCATAGCTTCCTGCCATATGTCCTGTTTGACTCCCCGGGCTTCGATCAGGGAATAATTGAAGACATTCATGCGTTCATCTATCCCCCAGGAACTCAGATAACGTTGGGTGCTGCCGGGGAACCCAATGGTCATTGCAAAATCGTCTTTTTCGTATCCTTCAAGTGAGACAGGCAGGTGATGTCGGGGTTCCAGTGGCTTGTTTTCTGATGAATATTCTGCCGGTTCCCCGTCTGGACCTGCATAAACCCGGAACAGCGAAAAATCGCCGGTATGGCGGGGCCACATCCAATTATCGGTGTCTTTACCAAATTTTCCGATGGATGAAGGCGGGGCGCCTACGAACCTGACATCATCGAATTTTTCGTAAACGAGGAGATAATATTGATTTCCTCCGAAGAAATCACGCACTGTTGTCCGGTAATGGGTATCGCCTTTTACGCTGTCAGCGATTTGTTTAGAAATTTCGTCTACTTTGGAACGTCTTTCATTCTCCGACATATCGTCATTGAGCTCCGCTGTCACTCTTTCGGTGACGTCTTCCATGCGTTTCATAAAAGTCACCGACAAGTCCGGCACAGGGATTTCATCATCCTTGGTAGCAGCCCAGAAACCCTCTTCGAGGTAGTTGTTTTCTACTGAGCTCAGCTCTTGTATTTTACCGTATCCACAATGGTGATTGGTCAGCAAAAGACCTTCTTCGGAGATCATTTCTCCGGTACAGCCGCCGCCGAAAACAACTACCGCATCCTTGAGACTTGATTCGTTGATGCTGTAAATGTCTTCTGCAGACAATTGCAGGCCCATTTCCTGCATTTCATCGATGTTCAGTTTTTCAATAAGCGGCAGCAGCCACATGCCTTCATCGGCCTTTATTTTGCCGGGAAGACTCAGAAGCAGGGCTACTGCAATAAAGATCAGTTTTTTCATTTTCTGCAATTTTTATCTAAAGAAAAAAGGTTTTGCATGGGTCAATGGTCATTCCCCTTAGGAATGATCTTTTTTCCCATTTTAATAATTACGGTTTTCGTGTGCGTAAAGATAATATTATCCCTGAAAATTCTGAACTAACCTGCATTATTCATAAATCATCAATTCCAAAGCCCAAATTTTATCTAACAATAACCCTAAGTTATTTAAAATATGATATTTAACCCATTTTGTTGGTGCTTTGGTTATGTCTCAAAAAGAGAGCAACCTTTCTCTCCAGCTTCGAGCTACTACTGACTCTGCGACTGAGCTACTAACTACGAAATACAACCGTACTCGAAAAAAATGATTTGAAAAAAGTTCACTAATTCCTGCATCATTTTTTTCTGCGATTAATTGTATTTCTTGTTATTACTGGAGCTTTTCATCACGATAATTTTATGAATAAAGCAGGCTAAGAATCAAATGTTCGTTTCCCCTTATAGAATTACTTTTTAATATCCGGTCATTTTTGATTGTTGGTCGATCAAATTAATAGGTTAATCGAAAATTTCAGGTCGTTGGTCATTTAGCAGATAAATTTGTCCTGAATAATGTTGAAGATTGATTTGCAGGGCTGTAAATTGCCTTCAATAATTTCTCAAAAATATACAAGCAAATTTGATTGACTGATTAACAAAAACTGAAAAGAGTTATGAAAAAGTTTATGTTGTTTGCAGTAGCCATGCTATTGGCTATTTCCGCATCTGCCCAGTTTCAGGTGGGTGGTGGTCTGACCATCGGGACCAAAGCCGGTGGCTATGATGACGATGGCGATGAAAAGTTAGGCATCGGGGTGAACCTCCGCGGAGACTATGGTATTAATGAAAGCTGGTCTGTCGCACCGGGATTTACTTTCTTCTTTCCTTCAGGCCCCGAAGGGGTGGATGTGACCTATTGGCAACTGAATGCCGATGCCCATTACCATTTTCATGAAGAGGAAGGCATGGGCATTTACGCCCTGGGTGGACTTAACTACTCCTATGTAAAAATTGAAAGTGATTATGATGGGGGAGAGTTTGGTTCGTTTTCTTTTTCTGCTGATGACAGTGAGATTGGTCTCAACCTCGGTATTGGTACTTCTATGGCCCCCTTTTACGGTGAGTTGAAGTACGACACGGCGTTTGAGCAGATTGCTTTATCGGCCGGGATAATGTTTTAAAGGAGGGAACAGTCTTTCTTAAAACCGGTTGTTTCTCAGAAGCAACCGGTTTTTCTTTGATCCTTCTTGTTATTCTCCTGTTACAATGGTCTGGTATCCCCAGACTATTCCTAAAACATTGGTGTGTTTGATATCGACGGTCGAAATTTTTGTTATACCGCCGTTTTCTGCTGCTTTTTGAATGCTTGCATCGGCATCAAAAAACAGTATACCAAAAAAACCGGTGGCTTTGGCAGTACCCACCTTTTCTCCGACCGGATTGGATGTGGCTGTGACCGGAAGGGTCAGTGTGCAACTTGATAGCAACGCGGCCATAAAAATAACGGCAAAAAATTTGGTCAATTTTTTGAACATAACGTTTGTTTTGAATTGTTGTTCCTACTCGTAAGGCTTTTCGGATTCCGCCCTGTTTTTGTAGAATTTGGTGATTTGATAAGGGGCGTAAAAATAAAAATTAAATTCATTGTTTTTTCGAAAAATTTATTCAAAAAGCGAAATAATCTCTATTTGCATTACTGATAATCAATTATATTTAATTAATTTATATTCAATTTTTCCGATGATCTTTTTCATTTCAGGGACTATTCGTTCTGCTTTGTAATATTCCATATTTTGTATTCCGCCCTCTTTTTTCAGAATACTCTTCCGTCAAGCTTTTTTAGGTATATGATTGTCAGGCAATTTTAGTCTTTGAGGACTTGTGGTAATTGACATTAAGTCAGTGGTTTAACACAATTGAAGATCAGAGAATGTCAGGTCCTGTTGTGAAAATCGATTGCCACATAAACTTGAAATTTTTCCTTTTTTAAGTTATATTTTAGAATCACTGGTAACCGGTCAAGCAAAGAGAGATTGCTTCATTTCGTTCGCAATGACAGGGGTTTATCACTTTGTCCCCTGATAATCAATGTCATTACGAACGAAGTGAAGCAATTTCTGACTGTTTGAATAAATTTAAATTTTCCGGGCAATAGTGATTTTAGAATATAAGGTTTTTGAAAACCCGGGTAAGGCTTTTATAAATTAATTGAAAAGCGGTTGTGCCTGCCTTTGGTTGATTGTTTTTGATCAACTAAAAAGCGTCTCAACTGCATAAAAAGATACATATGAACGGACAACAAAGGGTAATTATCGAAAATGTGAAGCCGCAAATAAATGGTGGTGAATTTCCGGTTAAGCGTGTGGTGAATGATCGGGTAAACGTGAGTGCCGATATTTTCTGTGACGGACATGATGTGTTGGGGGCGGAGGTGCTTTACCATTCCTATGATGAAGAAGACTGGCAACAGGCAACCATGGCGTATGATATTAACGACCGGTGGATTGCTGACTTTAATGTTATGAAATTGGGTTCCTGCTTTTATACGGTGCGTGCCTGGATTGACCATTTTAAAACCTGGCATCGTGATATACTAAGAAAGATGGAAGCGGAAGTTGATTATGCTTCAGATCTTTTGGTGGGAGCTGAGATTTTGAACAATGCCATCGGGAAATATGGCGATGCAATCCCTTCCGAAGAAGCTGATTTCCTTAAAGAAGTGGCAGAGTCTTTAAAAAGTGAAACGAAATCTTTGAACCAAAGAACGAGTGCGATCCTTGACAATTCCCTTTACAAAATAATGGAAAAGTATCCTTTAAAGGAGCATACCACCACTTTTCATAAAATATTAGAAGTGACACTGGAGCGCGAAAGAGCGAATTTCAGCAGTTGGTACGAAGTGTTTCCGCGTTCCCTGGGGGAAGGAACTCGGCATGGCACATTTAAAGACCTTGTGGAATTTTTGCCCTACGTGGCTGAAATGGGGTTTGATGTGCTTTACCTTCCGCCTATTCATCCCATAGGAGAAAGCAAACGGAAGGGGAAGAACAACAATCCTGTTGCACAGGAGGGAGAACCGGGCTCACCCTGGGCCATTGGCGGTAAAGAAGGAGGACATAAAGCCATCCATCCCGAATTGGGCACACTTGAGGATTTTCGAAAGGTGATAAACAAGGCCTCTGAACATGGGATTGAAATAGCCATGGATGTCGCCTTTCAGTGCTCACCCGACCATCCTTATATTACTGAGCATCCCGATTGGTTCAGACACCGCCCTGACGGGTCTTTGCAATATGCCGAGAATCCGCCCAAAAAATATGAAGATATTTACCCGTTGAATTTCGAAACCGACGATTGGCAGAATTTGTGGGAAGAGCTCAAAAGCATATTCCTTTACTGGGTTGATCAGGGGGTAAAGATATTCCGGGTGGACAATCCCCATACCAAGTCGCTCCGCTTTTGGGGATGGGTTATCAATGAGGTGAAAAAGGTTGAGCCGGAAGTGATTTTCCTTGCCGAAGCTTTTACCCGGCCCAAAGTCATGTATCAGCTGGCAAAGCAGGGGTTTACGCAATCGTATACCTATTTTACCTGGCGACATACCAAATACGATATAACCACCTATTGCAACGAGTTGATAAAAACAGATGTAAGAGATTTTTTCAGACCCAACTTCTGGCCCAATACACCGGACATTCTTCCCGAATATTTGCAGATGTCTGAACGTACCGGCTTTATTCAGCGATTGGTGCTGGCGGCTACATTAAGTTCAAATTACGGAATCTACGGGCCGGCTTTTGAGTTGATGGAAAACACACCGGTGCACCCGGGAAAGGAGGAGTATCTGGACTCCGAGAAGTATGAATTGAAAGACTGGGACCTCAATCAACCCAACAGTCTGAAGCGGGTCATCGCCAGAATTAACAAGATCCGTAAGGAGAACAAAGCTTTGCACAACACGCATTCGCTCAAGTTTCATGATATTAACAATGAGGCGTTGGTCTGTTACAGTAAGGTTTCTGATGACCTTAGCAACATCATTCTGGTGGTGGTCAATCTGGATCCACATTATACGCATTCGGGCTGGATTAATTTCCCGCTTAAGGAATTTGAAATGGATGAGCATATGTCTTTCCAGGCACAGGATTTACTGAGTGGTGCTTATTTCCTTTGGAGCGGTGAGCATAATTATGTGGAGATTGATCCGGGTATTATGCCGGTGCATATCTTCCGAATAAGACGTAAGGTTCGTTCTGAGAGAGACTTCGATTATTTCATGTAATTGCCTATTGGGAAAGAAGTTAGAAGTTAGAAACTAGAGGTTAGATGCCAGAAGTTATAGGTTGGGGATTAGAATAACTAGGACCTGCTGAAAAACTTTTATGTCTTTTATTGCCAGCATATTGTGGTGTTTTAAAAAGAATAAGGTACAAGGTTATTTGTTTAAAATCAGAAAAAGCTTTGCACATGGGAGCTTCTTTAGGATTAAATTTTTGTAGTTTTTGTTCTGAAAGATTGTTTTAAAACAGCTATGCATCCTAGTATTTAAACGGCGCGCGGGCCTGTCCGTTTTCCGGGCCGGCGGTTGGCGAGAAGGCTTAATGGGCGACTTCGGGGCCTTGCGGGTCAGCCGGAAATTAAGCCTGATGCGGGATGATAGGTTTAAACGGACTAGACCTTTTTGGTCCTTTTTGGGGCAATGCCAAAAAGGACATGTAAAAAATAAAAAGTGGAGCTGCTGACTTTTTCAGCGGCTAATAAATGCTTAACGGAGTTCAGCCTCATAACCAATAAAAAATTAAATTAAAAACTATGACCGACAATATTATAAAACAATGGTACAAAGATGCAGTTATTTATCAGGCCCATGTTCGTTCGTTTAAGGACAGCAATGGTGATGGAATCGGCGATTTCAACGGGTTGATACAGAAACTCGATTATTTGAAGTCGTTAGGTGTCAATACCATATGGATTTTGCCGTTTTATAAATCGCCTCTAAAAGACGGGGGTTACGATATTTCTGATTTTACCAGTGTCAATGAAGATTATGGCACTATGGCCGATTTTAAACGCTTTATCCGGGAGTCACATAAGAGAGGGTTAAGGGTTATTACTGAACTGGTTCTTAATCATACTTCAAATGCTCATAAATGGTTTGAACGTGCAAGACATGCCAGGCCCGGCACGACCTATCGTGATTTCTATGTTTGGAGCGATACCACAGAGAAATATGCCGATGCCCGTATTATCTTCCAGGATTTTGAAATTTCTAACTGGACGTGGGATCCCGTTGCACAGGCTTATTACTGGCACCGGTTTTATTCGCACCAGCCCGATCTGAATTTTGAAAATCCAGGTGTGCACAAGGCCGTAATAAAAGTTCTGGATTTTTGGTTTAAAACCGGGGTGGACGGCTTGCGCCTGGATGCTGTTCCGTATCTGTACGAGCAGGATGGAACCAATTGCGAGAATTTGCCCGAAACCCATCAGTTTTTAAAAAAATTGCGCCGGCACATCGATGAGCATTACGAAGACAAAATGCTGCTGGCCGAAGCCAATCAGTGGCCCGATGACGCTTCAAAGTACTTTGGGGATGGCGATGAGTGTCACATGTCGTTCCATTTTCCCCTGATGCCCCGCCTTTACATGGCAATGCGTATGGAGGACCGTTTCCCGTTGATAGACATTCTTGAGCAGACCCCCCAAATTCCGGAAAATTGTCAATGGGCCATCTTTCTGAGAAATCATGATGAGTTGACGCTTGAGATGGTGACGGATGAGGAGCGTGACTATATGTATAAATCGTTTGCTCATAATCCGAAGCAGCGGATTAATGTGGGTATCAGACGGCGCTTGGCCCCATTGCTCAGCAACGACCGCAAAAATATTGAAATGCTGAATATTTTGCTCTTCTCGCTGCCGGGAACGCCTATTGTTTATTACGGCGATGAGATCGGAATGGGCGATAACTATTACCTGGGCGACCGGGATGGTGTCCGAACCCCTATGCAATGGACGGCTGACAAGAATGCCGGATTTTCCACGGCCGAGCCACAGCAGCTTTTTCTGCCTGTTATTTTCAATCACGACTACCATTACGAAAGCATAAATGTTGAAAACCAGGAGAAGAATCTTTCTTCTTTATTGTGGTGGATGCGGCGTGTTATCGCTAAACGCAAACAATACAAGGCTTTTAGCCGGGGGGATATTGAATTTATAGATGCTAAAAACTCGAAAATTCTTGCCTTTATCAGAAAATATGAGGATGAAGTTATTTTGGTAGTTGTAAATTTGTCGAGATATTCCCAGCAGGTGCAGTTGGATCTGAGTAACTACAAGGGTTATGTGCCGACAGAGGTCTTTGGCCGCAATCAACTGGCGCCGATTGGTGACGACCTTTATCATTTCCCCATGCAATTTAAAAACTATTTCTGGTTTGAACTCAATAAAGTCGAAACTGAATATTCAGAGGCTTTTTCGGAAGGTCCTGAGTTGGTGATGACGAGCGGGGAATGGAACCAGTTAAACGATAAGGTTACAAATCCGTTGAATCGGGTGCTAAAGGATTATGCCTACCGGAGTCGCTGGTACAGAGGGAAAGCGAAGAAAATGAAAGATCTTCTCATTCAGGATGTGATTCCTTTAAAAAGCGGCAAATTGAATTTCTACATCTTCATTGTGGAGATTTTCTACATCGAAGGGAAAAATGAAAAGTATATTATCCCGCTTTCTATCGTACTGGGCGAAGAGTTGTATGAGGTGAAGAATAAAAATCCCGAGTCGGTTGTTGCTCACGTGGATGTGGACGGCCATGATGGGTTGTTGTACGGAGGATCTTACAACAAAGAGGTGAGGGATGCTTATTTGCGGCTTATTGTCCAGCGGGGTAAGATTAAAAGTAAAAAAGGTGAGTTGACTGGATTGTCAGCTAAAAAACTTAAGACAAAAGTTGACAAAAATGAGCTGCCGCTCAATTCAAAAGTTTTGAGTGCTGAGCAGTCCAACGCTTCAATTCTATACGACAACCGTTTTTTCTTTAAAATGTATATAAGTCCGGAACCTGGAAATAATCCTGAACTGGACATCATTAAAGCGCTTACCGAGCATACATCGTTCAGAAGTTTCCCCACCTATGCTGGTGCATTGGAGTATCGCAGCGGTGGAGAAAAAACCGAACTTGCTTTGCTGGTTGATTTTCTTCCCAACGAAGGGTCGGCCTGGGAATTTACACAGAATGCCATTGAAAGGTTTTTCGACGGCCTCCGTGCCAATAGCCAGGTGTCGGCACTTTTTGAAGAAGGAGAAAGTAATGTGCCGCAGGTGATGGGGGAAGAGAAGCAGGATGAATTATTCAACCCGTTTTTTATTGAGATGATTGAATTGTTGGGACAACGTACCGGCGAAATGCATAAGGCGCTTGCTTCCATTAAAAGACTGCCGGATTTCGCAGAAGAGCCGTTTTCGTTGCTCTATCAAAAGTCCTTGTACCAGTCGTTCCGGACGCTTATTAAGCGAACCGTAACCCAGATGAAAGAAGCAAAAGGGAAATTGGATGAAGATCAGAGGGCTTTGGTGGAGGAGATCATTAAGAATGAGAACTTGCTTCTTAGCACCATTAAGGAAACTCTTGAGAAAAGGAAGATTCACACTTCAAAAATCAGGATCCATGGCGATTATCACCTTGGGCAGGTTTTGTTTACCGGAAAAGACTTTCAGATAATAGACTTTGAGGGAGAACCGACCCGGTCACTCACAGCCAGAAGCTTGAAATATTGTCCTTTTAAAGACATAGCAGGGATGCTTCGCTCGTTCCACTATGCCATTTATATGGGGCTTTTAGCGTACAATGAAAAGCAACCCGGCTTTGAAGAGTATTTAAAACCATGGTTGGAAGTCTGGTATAATAAAGTGGAGTCGGCTTTCCTTGGCAGTTACTTGAAAACCACCGAAGGAGCTTCCTTCATTCCCACAGAAGCCAGGCAGCTTGAGGATCTGCTTTCGGTTTATACCGTTGAGAAAGCCGTTTATGAAGCCGATTATGAGTTGAACAACCGGCCCGATTGGCTGCATATTCCGCTTAACGGGTTGAAAAAAATTTTGAGTGACTTGACTGCGAAGGAGTAGCTCTTAGCTGTTAGTCCCGGGTTGCCAGGCAGAAGGCATCAGTGGGTAGTTTTTAGTCAGGAGTAGTGGTTAGGAAATAGCTGTTGGCTCTTAGCTGGTAGGCCCCAGTCGCCAGCCAAAAGGCAGAAGTAGTTCGAAGCTCGAAGCTGGAAGAAAAGGTTGAGTACATTTGCGGCATAACCAAAAGATTGTAAAACCTTGTTTACATAAAAAAACATTCGATATGACTACAGAATCCAATAATAAGAAACCAAAGACCAAACAGGGAGAAAACAAACGGGTAAAAACGGTAAAGGATGCTCCTGTGAAACCTGACGTTTGGGATGTTCCTGATTTTATTACCGAATATGATATTTATCTTTTTCGGGAAGGCAAGCATTTTTCGCTGCATAAGAAACTGGGTGCTCATATTATGGAGCAGGATGGCACGCCCGGAACATTTTTCGCTGTCTGGGCCCCAAATGCAAAGTCTGTTTCTGTAATTGGCAATTTCAATGGCTGGAACAGGGAATCGCATATGCTGAATGCCCGGATTGATGAATCTGGCATTTGGGAAGGTTTCATCCCGGGAGTTACCAAAGGAGAATCCTACAAATATTTCATTGTTTCCCTGTTCGATAATTATTCGGTTGAAAAAGCGGACCCCGTTTCGAGCTATAATGAGCAGCCACCCAAAACAGCCTCCATTGTATGGGAACATGCATATCAATGGAAAGACAAAGGGTGGATGACCAAACGGAAGGACAAAAATTCGCTGGAGGCCCCCATGTCTGTTTATGAAGTGCAGCTGGAATCGTGGCGAAGAGTGCCCGGTGAGGATATGCGACCCCTCAATTATACGGAACTGGCTGAACAACTATCGGCTTATGTGAAGGAGATGGGTTATACCCATATTGAACTGATGCCGGTAACAGAATACCCATTTTCCGGGTCATGGGGCTATCAGGTGACAGGTTTTTTTGCCCCCACCAGCCGCTTTGGGACTCCCGATGAGTTTATGCATTTTATTGATGTGCTTCACCAGAACGACATCGGAGTGATTATGGATTGGGTGCCTTCGCATTTTCCGGGCGATGAGCACGGTCTTCACTTTTTTGATGGCACTTATCTTTATGAGCATCAGGATCCCCGGAAAGGATTTCATCCCGACTGGAAAAGTTACATTTTTAATTACGGACGCAACGAAATTCGTAATTTCCTTATCAGTAGTGCACACAGCTGGATGGAGCAGTACCATATTGATGGCATAAGAGTCGATGCCGTGGCCTCGATGCTTTATCTCGATTATTCACGTGAAGATGGAGAGTGGATCCCCAATGAACATGGTGGAAGGGAAAACCTTGATGCCATTGCTTTCCTGAGAGACCTCAATGAATCACTTTATACGGCTTTTCCCGACGTTCAGACCATTGCGGAGGAGTCTACCTCCTGGCCAATGGTGACAAGTTCTGTCTATACCGGCGGCCTTGGTTTTGGGATGAAGTGGAACATGGGGTGGATGCACGATACATTGGACTATTTTGCGCATGAACCGGTATATCGCGGTTATCATCACAACCAGATGACCTTTAGCATCATGTATGCCTTTAATGAAAATTTTATGCTGGCCCTGTCGCATGATGAGGTGGTTCATGGCAAAAACAGCCTGATAAATAAAATGCCGGGCGATGATTGGCAAAAGTTTGCCAATCTGCGTACGCTCTTTGGTTATATGTTTGCCCATCCGGGTAAAAAACTGCACTTTATGGGCATGGAGCTGGCTCAATGGAGTGAATGGAACTACAAGAGCAGCCTGGACTGGCATCTGCTTGATCACGATATGAATAAGGGATTTAACTTTTTCATGAAAGACCTTAACAGCGTATACCGTCGGTTTCCGGCCCTTTATGAGAACGATTTTTCGCCCGAAGGTTTTGAATGGATTGATGCCAATGATTCTGAAAACTCTGTTCTTGGTTTCATGCGATACGATAAAAAGCGCAATCAGAAAATCCTGGCCATTGCGAATCTCACGCCGGTGCCCCGTCACAATTACAGGATCGGCGTCCCCGATGATGTCCGGTGGAGCGAAATATTCAACAGTGATGCCCCGCAATATGGCGGAAGTGGCATGGGAAATATGGGCGGCGTTGAGCCACATCCGGTAACGTATCACGGTAAAAATCAATCTATTAATGTTATTCTCCCGCCTTTGGCTATCGTGATGTTTAGTCAGGAAGTGTAAATCAATGGATCGTTAGATTTTTAGATATTAGCATGTGTAAGTGTAACAATAGTCCGTTAAACTTTTGTAATACCTTGTATTTCAATTATTTAAAATTCCGGCGTTTCTCAGGTTAAATCACAGTATATCAGTGTTATAAGAATTTTCTTACATCTAATAATCTAACAATCTATTGGTAAAAAAGATTTGCAGAATAAACATGAGGGTTGATTACAACGCTTTGTTGTGCCCGTAGAAGTTGATCTTTGTTTGTTTGTCAGTAAGTTTAAATGATTTTCGATGCAGAGGAGAGGGACCTGACGCTTCAAGGCTGTCCCGATGGTACCGCGTTGGATACCCTTTATTGCGATCCCATCCATAAATGGGGTAGTTTTCATGCATTTCCATCATGTATTCATCGCGATGGGTTTTGGCCAGGATACTTGCTGCTGCAATGCATTTGTAAATGCTGTCGCCTTTGATAATGCAGTCGTGTTGGATATTCGGGTAAGGATGAAAACGGTTGCCGTCAATCAATAAATGCGCCGGCATAGTGTTAAGTTGATTTATGGCACGATGCATGGCCCTGATGGCGGCATTAAGAATATTGATCTGGTCAATCTCATTGTTATGAACCATGGCGACTGCCCAATCAGTGGCTTCTTTTTCGATGAGCGTTCTTAAAAGATCCCGCTTTTTTTCGGAGAGTTGCTTGGAATCGTTGAGCAATTCGTGGTCGAAATCTTCAGGTAGGATCACAGCAGCAGCTACAACCGGGCCTGCCAGACAACCTCTTCCGGCTTCATCGCAGCCGGCTACAAGTTTACCATCTGTATTTTTTAATTGTGCCAAAGGTTGATTGGTCAATTGGTTAATTCGTTCGCTCGGCACTGCCGATTGCTTGCAAGAATTGTTGAAAGAAGGTCATTCTGAGCCTGCGAAGAATCTTTTCCTGGTTGTGAGCTTGTTTATCAGTCATTGGTAGCCGTGCGAAGAATCTGTTTCTTGTATAGGCGCTGTCTTGACTGTCATTCTGCCGTGCGAAGAGTCTCCCCCAATAGTAAAAGAAATTGTTTCCAAAAACCACAGATCCTTCGTCGTGACCTCCTTCCCGATTAAAACAGGGACCAGTCTTAGGCTCCTGGCAGGATGACATCTGGTCTTTGCTTAAAGAGGATTGTATACAACTTCCATGACCGTCTCTCCAACGGCATTCAGGGTTTCTTTGTCAATGATCTCCATGTTGTCATCATGAGTGTGCCAGTATTCTCCAAAAGAAGTTCCGGAACCGGGCTCATGTTCGATGATGTTGACCGCAGGAATTCCCGTGTGCCGGTTTACATAGATGTGATCGTCG
>JAWOCV010000237.1:0-6189 GCA_046483585.1 Marinilabilia sp. | reverse complement strand
CAAATGGGACGCTGTTGGCTGGGACTGGCAACCGGCTATTCGTGACCGGGATATGGGACTGACAGAGGATGTATATCTTGAATTCACAGATGACATTGAGATGGAAGATGTATACATCACTTCGAATCCCGATCTTCCTGAGGCCGAATTTGCCGACATGGTGATCTCCGGGAAACTGGTCAATCATTCTTCTCAGTCCAGGGAAGGCGATCTTAATGGGGATGTCATTTTTGACGGGGATACCACTTCATTTACTGTTCCGTTTTCTATCGAAGCAGGTGAAAAGGAATCGTTTTCACTCGAGAAGGATGAGGTGAAACAATTGCGGATTGATGATCCGAAACTCTGGTGGCCTGTTGGCTATGGAGAACCCAATCTTTACAAAATCAGGCTGACGGCCGAAACCCAGTCGGGAGATGTGGCCGTGTTTGAAGAGAATCATGGCATCCGGGAAGTCGAGACCCGTGTGGAAGGCAGCCGGATCTTCACCGTTAACGGTAAAGACATCTTCATGAAAGGTGGCAACTGGGTACTCGATATGACACTCAACTGGCCGGCTTCGCGTTATGAAGAGGAAATCCTCATGACCAAAAATGCCAATTTGAATACTCTGAGGGTATGGGGTCCGACCGGGGTTCCCCCTAAATCATTTTATGAAGCTGCAGATAAGCATGGCATTCTGATCTGGCAGGATTTTCTCAATGATTACTGGGGCACCTTTGAAAATGAATCAGGCTACCAGCCCGACCGGGATTTGTATGAGACCATTTCTTCAGGCATCGTGAAACGTTATCGCAATCATCCTTCGCTTTTTATGTGGTGCGGTGGCAATGAAGGAGTCAATCCCCGTGAAGATTTGCTTGTCAACGAAGTGCTGGGTGAACATGATCAACGTTCCGGCCGGTTTTATCTGAAAGCTTCGGATAATCATGGATTGCATGGCGGAGGTCCTTATCATTCCATTCGGCCCGATGAGTTTTTTGGTCATTCAAAACTCCACGGATTTAGCAGTGAGATTGGTGCCAGCGGTGTTCCCGGGATTGAAAGCATCCGCCGTTTTATTCCTGAAGTTGGTCAGAACGCCGAGAGCGATCATTTCCCTGTCGATGGCACCTGGGCTTATCATGATGCTGCCAACTTCCCCGGGGACGACCTTCGTAAGTTTACAGCGCTTGATGACATCATCAGAGAAGATTACGGGGGGCCTGAGACGAAAGACCAGCAGGGTGTTGAAAATTATTTTGCCAAAGCCCAGTTCCAGAATTACGATGCTTACCGGTCGGCCATTGGGGCTATAACCCGCCAGATGTGGGACAATTCCACGGGCATGTTGCTATGGAAGTCCAATTCGAGCTGGCCCAGCTTTGTGTGGCAGCTATACGACTGGTATCAGCAGCCACATGCCGGCTTTTACGGAGCAAAGAAGGCTTTCTCACCTTTCACTGTTCAGCTTAATCGCGATGATTACAGTGTCTCGATCATCAATACCCAATATACTTCTTATCAGGATGTGGAGGTCACGGCGACCTTATATGATCAGTCGGCAGAGAAACTTTGGCAGGAGAGCGCAGAACACTCTGTGCGGGAGAACACCTTCGTGGACACCGACATACGCGTGCCCGAAAAGGATGAATTGGTTTTTCTCCGTTTGAAAGCTGAAGATACCGGCGGTGAAGTATTGTCAGACAATTTTTACTGGTTGCACCCGGATCATGATTATACCGGTTTGAAAGATGTTCCGTCTTCTGAGTTGGAGACCTCCCTGGAGACTGGTGAAGAACCAGGCGCCTACCGGGTAAAGGTGACCAACAACGGCGATGGCATGGCGTTGCTGACCCGGCTGAAAATGGTGGATGAACGAACCGGTCATGAAATCCTTCCCGCCTTGTGGAGCGATAATTTTATCTCAATTTTGCCCGGAGAAAGTCGTGAATTGCAGGTAACCTTCTTCCGTAGAGAACATCATGGGGAGCCTGAGGTGGAGGCAAAACCATTCAATACAAGCCGGGAATAAACAAAGGTTTTGTCAATGATCAATTGAAAAGAGAATCAAAGGCTTACAAAATCGGTTGTTTTTGTCCATTATTATTGATCTTTCACCGTGCAAGAACTCTTATTTGTCAAATGCCGTGTTTTACTGAGATGGTCTGTAAAACACGGCATTTTTTTATATAACTATTTGTCAATTAGAATATATATAGACTGACTCACTCCTCTGTTTGTTCCTTTTTTGGGAAAGGGCCGGTAAAAAACCGATTGACATTGTTGTCATTCCGGGCCTAATTTTGCTATCAAACAAGGGCGAAATTATGCGGAAAATTATTTATTACAGTTTGGTTATTGCTTTGCTGTCTGGTTGTATGACCAAAAACAAGATGGCTTATGTCCAGGATGTTCGGAAAAAGAAAGATCTTGGAATGGAATTTATGAACGAACAAAATCGGGCTGTGGTCCAATCCTTCGATGAACTTTACGTTAACATCAGCAGTTTCAGCGAAGAAAATCAAGATGCTCTCGCATCCGGAGACCGTCAGATAGGTGGACGCAGCAGTACCGATTACTCTTTGATCTCTTATCAGGTGGATGAAGACGGTTATATCAACCTGCCTTTACTCGGGCGAACGGAAGTCGCCGGGAAAACCGTTGAGCAGGTGGCTTCTGAAATTGAAAAAGAGCTTGAAAGTTACCTGTATTCTCCATCGGTAAAAGTATCCTTTGTCAACAAGAATGTTACAGTGATTGGGATGGTGGCAAGTCCCGGCAGGTATTTTTTCCCGGGCGAAGGCATCACTATTTTCCAGGCACTGGGAATGGCCGGTGATATTGAAGAATACGGAAACCGGGAGAATGTCGTGGTCGTTAGAGAGAATAACGGGCGTATTACGAAAAATGAGGTTGACCTCACCGATAAGAGGTTGTTTACATCCGACTTTTATTACATGAAGTCAGGGGATGTGATTTATGTTGAGCCGCTCAGCAGGAGGATATGGGGAATTGACCAGGTTCCGTTTCAACTTATTTTATCCGCGGCTACGACTTCATTGTTGATAATTGATTACATAAGGAGGAATGATCTATGATGCATAAGAATCAGGTTTCGGATGACGTGAGGAATGTTTTCCGTCGTCTTGTCAAATATTGGAAATTGTATGCGGTTATGTTGGTCATATTTGTGACCGTTGCGGTTCTCTATGTAAGGATGAAACCCGCTGTGCATGAACTGGGAGCTCAATTGGTGGTTCATGTAAGAGAACGCGGAACCGCCGATCCTTCTTCTTTTATGGAAGGGTCGGAGCTTTTTTCCGGACGTAATAGCTTTGAAAATAGCTTGTTAACACTTAAGGCTTCCCCCATTATCCGGGAGTCGCTTTCCGAGTTCAGTTCAAGAATAGAATATTATGAGTCTAACCGGTTTTTTGATAAAGAATTGTACAAATCGAGCCCGTTTAGTGTGGTGATGGATGAGGCAAATCTTCAGTTGGTTGGCGTTCCTTTTGAGCTGGAAATATTGTCAAAGGAAAAATACCGAATCCGGTTGGATGAGGTAGACGGTAAAGTTTATGATTTTGTTAATGGGACGTATGCCAGGGAGCTGGAGGAATATTCTTTATCGGAAGTTGGTGAATTTGGCGAACCTTTTAAGAGTGAGCATTTTCGTTTTACCCTCTTCCTGGAGGATGATGACATAGAACGCCTTGTTGACACCAACTATAAATTCACCATTTTCACTGATGATCAATTGGTTTCTTCATATAAAAACCGTCTGGTCCTTGAACCGGCCAATCTGGAAGGAACGGTGATTGATGTTAGTTTCCGGGCGGGAAACTCAAGGAAGGGGGAGGAGTTTCTGGATGCTTTTCTGGAAACCGTGATAGAAAACAATCTTGAGAGGAAAAATCATATTGCCAATTCCACCATTGGTTATATCGACAATATGCTGGAATCGGTTTCAGATTCCCTGCAACGGTCTGAACGGGCCTTGCAACAATATCAGTCGAATCGCAGTGTGATGAATGTCAGCGAGAGTTCGCAGCGTTTGCAGGAAGAACTTTCAAGAGTGAGAGAAGAAACCCGTGAGTATGAATCACGTGTTGATTATCTGGAGTATTTATCGGAGCGTATTAGCCAGGATGATGATTACACGGAATATTCCATGTCGGCTGTAATGTCGCTTGATAATAACTCTCTCCGGGTTTTGATGGAGGAGTACATTAACCTCGTAGCCCAACGCAACCGGTTGATTGGCAATCAACAAACCAAAAGTCCGCTTCTTAGTCAGATTGAGTCGCGCATCAGCAATTTAAGGAATACCATACACGAGAATGTTCGTTATTCGTTAAGAACGGCCCGGCAAAACCTCAGTAATTCGGAAGCCCGGCTTGCCGAAATTGAGGAAAGACTTAGAGAACTTCCCGAAACCCAGCGAAATCTGCAAAATTATACACGGAACTTTGAGCTCAACGATGATACGTATACCTATCTGATGCAAAAAAAGGCTGAATCTCAGATTGCCAGGGTATCTAATCTTCCCGACTATGAAGTTTTTGATCCGCCTTCTTATTCGTCACGGATAAGTCCCAAATCGCAACGTGCCATGGGGTTTGCAATTTTTCTTGCTTTGTTTTTTTCCACATCCATTGCGCTTGTTTATGACAATGCCTTTGGCAAAATTAAAGATGAAAAGGATTTTACAGGGCTGGATAATGTGCATTTTCTTGGAGAACTTTTGCATACAAGGTCGCAAAAAAAGCTTTTGGGAGATTACCAGTTTTCTTCTGAAGCAGAGTCGTTCAGGACTTTAAGAAGCCATGTGTTGGCATTTTGTAAAAACGGGTCGGTGGAGGATTCTGCATCCAAACTCATACTGGTGACCTCCGCCGTCCAGGGAGAAGGCAAAACCTTTTCATCTTATTATCTTGCTCGTGCCTTTGCGCGCCTTGAGCGCCCAACACTCCTGATAGAACTTGACCTTCGGCGGCCCCGCCTTGTCGATAACTATATGCCCGAGCTTCAGGATAATGCCGGGTTGGTTGATTTTGTTAATGGGGATACTGATCTGAAAACCATTATTTATCCTTCATCTGAGGAAGGGTTATTCCTGATCCCCGCCGGTAGTGTGGCGCCGAATCCCAGTGAAATTCTGGAATCGGAGAAATTCCGGGAGTTACTGGAAGAGGTGAAGAAGCATTTTGATTATGTGATTCTTGATTCAGCCCCGTTGATCGTGGCTGATACACGGGCTACCCTGCCACTTGCCGACGCTGTTTTGATGGTATCCAGAGTCGGCTATACGCCCATACGCGTGATGAAAAAGACGATGGCCAGTATGCAGGAATTTAGGCCAGGGAAAGTAGGGGCTGTGTTGAATGATGTAACAATGGGGTTGAACAGGCGTTACTATAATTACAAATATGGTTATAGAAAATAGCAATATTTATTCTATCCGGTTCTGGATACATTGGTATTTCTTTGCTCTGATTTTGGCCCCTATTGTGTGTTTTATCGATTATCACTCTATTGAACAGGGCTTTGATCGGATTTATGGCGGGACGCTCATGGTTATTGCTCTGTTGTTACTCATCGGGCGTGGTTCCGGCAATGTTGTAATGCGGAACTACATTCCTGTGGGGCTGTTTCTTGCCGTTTATTATCTGACCTGGGATATTATATTGTGGCAAAACATGATAGCCCGAAAAGGCATTTTTTATGAATTTCTGCTCAACCGGACCCTGCATGCTGTGGCAGTATTGTTTGTGGTTGACAACATCGTGTTTTCCAGAAAACTCATAGATACCCTGATGGTGTTTATGAAGGGTTTGATTGTCGCAGGTGTTGTTATATCGTTGGTTCAGGTTTTACACGATCCTTTTTTCTTTTCACCCGAAAGGTTTCAGGAGTCTATGTTGCATTACAATTGGGGAACTGATCCCCTGCAGGTAAGGCGATTATCTGTTTTTGGTTTCACGAATGTGAATGACATTGGTCTTTCGTTTCTGCCCATTTTTGCTTTGATTACCGGTTACGAGGTGAAAGAAAAGGGGCGTATTCCCATTGTGATGATGCTTATGGCCTTTTTTATAGCTGTTGTATCTAACTCCCGTTATGTTCAGGTTGGGTATTTCATTGCTGCTGCACCGGCGTTGTTTTATCAGGGGCGGGTGTTACGGAACGCTCTTGTGTCAGTGGCGG
>JAWOCV010000150.1:0-23315 GCA_046483585.1 Marinilabilia sp. | reverse complement strand
CACCCTTTTCTTGATGATGGCATTGGTAGAAACCCCGACAAAATTGGCCACCATTGGATTCACATACACCAGTTTACCCATCATATTCACCCGCATGATCATGTCGGGACTGTTTTCCGACAAGCTTTGCATGCGGCTTTTCATCTGTTCTTCCTTTTCGGCACGCTTACGTTCGGTAATGTCCTGGGTATTGAAGATGATGCCGCGGATAGCGGGATCGTGAAGAAGGTTTTTCCCCTTGGTCTCGAGATACAGTTTTTCACCGTTTTTGCGGAGGTAGGTATATTGGGCCGTTTGTTCACCGCCGGGGGTCTCAAGCAAATACTGGAACAGATTATTAATGGTCCTGTAGCCTCTGGGTGTTAACAGGTCGGGATCCATACCGGTAACTTCATCATCATCGTCATAACCGAGGATCCTTTTGACCGATGGACTTTCAAATACCAGTTCCTGCCTTTCGTTGTAGATGGAAATAAATTCTGAAGCATTGGTCAGAAGCGCCTCCAGTCGTTTCTGGGCATGGGCTACTTCCTGTACCTGGGCTTCAAGCATCTGGTTGGATTTTTCGAGCTCCTCCTGTGTCTCGAGCATCTCCTGGGCATTTTGTTTGAGCTGCTCCTCGTTTTCCTGGAGAGTTCTGGTCAACTCCTGTGATTCCTGAAGCAATTTCTCTGTCCGGGCGTTGATCTTCAGATTATAGATGGTTTGACCAATGGTTTTGGCCACCTCTTCGGCATAAGCCAGATGCTTTTTTTCAAGATGGTCTTTCAGAAACGCCACTTCAACCACACCCTGCAGATCTTCTTCCTGGAGAAGAGGAATGATCAGAAGAGCCATGGGTTTGCGTTCTCCCAATATCCCTGACGTAACGGACCAGTAATCTTCGGGAATTTCAGTCCGGTAGACCATTTGTTTTTCATAGGCAGCCGCTCCAACCAGTCCCTTCCCAATTCTGAATTCATCATATTCGAAGCGACGCCGGTTATAGGCATGCATGGCACTGCGCTTCAGCACCTCATCCTCGAGCAGATAAACGGCTCCCTGAATTCCACCAAGGTATTCGATAAGAGCTTTCAAAACTTCAGGCGTGAGTTCCGAAATATTATGGTGAACCCGCAAAAGGTCGGACATTTGTTCTTTCCCCCGGGAAATATAGTTTTCCTCTTCTTCACGCTGACGAGCTCTGCGAATATTGCTGCCAAGGTCCTGCAATACAGAAGCCAAACGGTCGTTGCGAACATCTGCAGAAATGTCTTCCCTGTTGTCCTTGATTTTGGAGGCCAGCTCAATACTCTTCTCTACCTGATGGTTCAGTTCCTGGATCTGCGTTCGATAAGAGGCCGTCTTCAGGTTAATATAATTCCTTACAAAGAGGACCACGAAAGGAACAGCCACAATAAAAAGGTCAACCAGCCATACCAACCACCAGGTATGAAGCAGGAAAATATTAATGAGACTGAAAGTCTCCCCCTGGATAGACAAAAAACCGCCCCATGTTAGCAGAAGGAACAATAAAATAAAGATCAGCAGGAACAATCGTTCTTTCACAGACAATACGCCAGTAAAAAACCACCGTCTGATCGCCTTCCATATCTGCCTGAAGTCTTTCATATTTATAAAATATCTTTTTCTACCAGCTTATTCATAATACCAGGCCAGATCCTTTCCACATCCGATTCCCTAAAAGTCAACAATTCTATAAGCCCGGTACACACATTGTCTTTTATCACCGGCAACATGTATAAATAATAATTACGGCTCTCTCCCAGTGCGGTATTAACCGAAAAATATTCTTCAGGGATATCTTCTATGAGCTCAGGTTTACCGTCATTAACAACCTGACCGTGGATTCCCTCACCAGCTTCAAAAGATTGCGGTTCAAAATCATCGGGCAAACCGTAAGTAGTTTCTACGACAAACCGCCCCGATGGTTCGTCTTTTTTGAAAAGAATAACCGCCATTCCGTGAAACAGCTCCGACAAGAGGTACAGCAAATGATGCCTGTCGTGGTAAACAGCTTCATCAGAAAGGAGTTTGCCAATGACTTTATCCTGGTAAGAAGCAAACCGGGTGGCTTCATTCTGTTTTTCTTCGTACCCTTTTATTATTTCCTGCAACTCATTTTCCCGGGCATTGTGCCGGGACTTTTCTTTTTCCATGGAGTGTTGCAGTTCCAGGATCTGTTTCTGTGCACGCTCATGGTTTTTATCACAAATAAAAAAGGCAGTCAGAAAAAACAAAAAAGCCAGAAATTCAACAACATAATATATAGCTCCCGGATGTTGCCCCAGGAAAATGTTCTTGAGCAAAGACAAAACGAAGGCTGTTCCTCCAATAAGCAACAACCATTTTTGAAAATTACGGTCAACAAAATTCATTTTGCTCATAACCATTGTATTATCCGGCACTGATTAAAGTGCCAGTCCATTCAAAACTTTAACAATATCTTCGGGTCGGAGTACCTGATCGGGTTTAAAAAGCTGAAGTGCGGATTGGGGCATGGTATCCACATCACAGGTAGAGGGGTCCTGTACGATGGTGTACCCCTTTTTGTCAGCAATGTTCTTCAGCCCCAAAGCTCCATCTTTATTTGCTCCTGTCAGAATGATCCCGAGTGCTTTCTCCCGAAAAGAATAAGCCGCCGACGAGAATGCATAATCAATAGAAGGTCTGCTATGATTGTTGACCTCCTCCGTGGAGAGCGATATGGTACTGTCAAACTCCACAAAAAGATGGTAATTAGAGGGGGCGAGCATAGCCACACCAGGTTTTAACTTATCCTTGTCGTAAGGCTCAACCACAGGCACTTTGCTTTTCAAATTAAGGCCCTCTACCAGTCCCGATCGCACATGCTTAAGACGATGAAGACACAGGACCATGGGAACAGAGAATCCCGGATCAATATTGGACAATATCCGGGACACCAGGGAAAAACTCCCGGCCGACCCGCCAATAACAACAACTTTAAATTTTTGACCAGGTATCTCCATAGATTCAGTTGTTTTTGGATTCCGGTTTTCTGTAAATACTCTCTTTCCGGTCGACCGGAACCAGCAAATTTTTCATCGATCCGGGGACAGATTCTTTAACCCCGATAGCTATAATCCCTCCGGGGACAAGATGTTCAACCACCATTTTTAAATTATCCTCCCACCTCTGTGCAGTAAAATTAATGCCCGTATTCCGGAACATGATCAATTCAAACTTCCCGGAATTCTCAAATTGAGTAAACCACCGCGGCGAAAACCGGCAATGTTCAAGTAAATCAGAACGAAGTTTGGTTTGCCCGTTTTCACAGGAAAAAAAATTCTCAAACCCCTCACCATTTTCGATCCTTTTATAATTGCTGTAATTAAGATCATTGTTCCCGGCATTCAAAATCCCTTCTGATACTTCGCGGCATTTCTGAACCGAAGGATGGTGACCGGCAATATCGACCTGATCCAGTAGTCCGTCCTCGTAAAGCAAAACAGCCAGGGAATATACTTCTTCTCCTGAAGAGATATCCGGAAACCATACCCGCCACTCCTTTTTTCTTAACAAAGGAAATACATTGGCCCTCAAAGAACGCCAAAATCCAGGGTCGCGGAACATTTCGGTAACATTCACGGCCATATAATATTTGACACTTTCCCGAAACGACTCATCAGAAAGCCGTTCAATAAACTGCGGAAGTTTACGCACCCTTAGTTCAGAAAAGACATATCCCAGGCGCCGTTTTAAAAAGGAAAAGTTATAGCCGGAATAGTTCATGCCATCATACCTGGCCATTTCGGTTGTGACACTTCTTATATCATTTATGCTTAACGAAACTCCCATGTTCAGGTGTGTTAACTTCAATACTTAAAATGAAACACATTGCTCTTTGTATATACAGGCCCGCTTCGGTTGAATTTGGTTTTAAAAAACCCGTTCAATCCTTCGTGGGCGCCCAGGATAAGGGCTCCATGGGCATATAAATGATCAAAAAACCGCTGAACAATGCGGTTTTGAAGCTTTACATTAAAATAGATCAATACGTTCCGGCAAAAAATGATGTCCAGTTTATTGTAAAAAGGCATTTCATTCTTCACCAGATCATGCTTTTGAAATTTGACATTCTTCTTCAGAAATGGACGAACTTTGATCCTGTCATTATCTTCATCCACATCAAAATATTTGGAAAAATCCGGGGATCCGCCAGGCCGGTTCCGGAAGACTTCTTTAAAACTTTCAATACAGCCTCTCTCAAGCTGATGCTTATACATCCCCTTCTTTGCTGCATCAATAGCTTTCTGGCTTATATCCGTGGCGAAGATCCGGCTTTTTTCAAGCATCCCCAGTTCATTCAGAAGAATGGCCAGGGAATAAACCTCTTCGCCCGTTGAGCAACCGGCACTCCAGATATTTATGAAGTTATTGTTTCGGTAGGCGGGTAAGAACTGATCCAACAAAAACCGCCACAGTGAAGGATCTCGAAACAATTCAGTGGTATTGACTGTTATGGCTTCCACCACCTGCTCAACAAAAAGATGATCGGACCGGGTCCGGGCACCAAGTTCATCAAGCGTAAGATGATGATCACGCATGACTTTCTGGATTCTCCGGAAAATTGAGTTATCGGAGTACTCGGAAAAATCGTAGGGTGAATGGTTCTTCAGTACTTGTAAATATTCTTTATACGTCATTACTCCGCAACTCTTCAACTGGTGACTTGACTCCTTCACTAAAAAAGTTCCACTTCCACATTCTGAATGAATGCAGTATAGGAATGATCGTCTTCCACTTCAGCATCGGAAAGAAGGAAAAGCACCGGAATTTCTTCACCATACTTATTCAGGATGGAGACCTCCTTTCGTTCACCGATCACCTTACTGCCTTTTGAATTGACAAATGCCTCCACGAAGGGATCATTTTTGGCAGTTTCTTTGGAGAAAAGTTTGGAAACGTGATCACCAAGGACCTCATCCCGTTTATACCCCCAAAGTTTCTCGGCTGCGGCATTGAAAAATTCAAGTATCCCATCCTGATTGGTTGTAATAATCGCGTCGAGCGCCCCTTCAAGTGTTTTCTCATTCCGGATTTTAACGGCCTCGATCTCCTTAAAATGCTCTTTGACCTCGTTCCGGGCCTCTTCAAGCATGACCCCGAGCTCTTCTTTGGAGCGTTTGAGCGCTTCTTCCATCTGCACCTGCTCGGTGACATCACTCTCAAGACTGATGATCTTCATAATCTCTCCCTCATTGTCCATCACAGGGGAGTAGGTGGTAAGCAGGTATATTTCTTCGCCCAGCTTGGTTCTTCGTCTGACACGACCTCTGAAATTCTGTCCCGCCTGAAGCTGCGCCAGAATTTTATCAAGTTCTGCAGCATCTTCTTTGAAAAAGAATATTTTCAGGTTCTGATCTTCCACCTCTTCCGGGCGGTAATTAAAAGTATTCAGGAAGTTATGATTGACAGATATCAGTGTACCATCGGTCTCAAATTCACAGCGTATGGCAGCATGGTCAATGGCATCGAGAATACCCTGCATCTCCAGTTCCCTGCGTTCACTTTCTTCCTGGGTGGCCTTCATTTCTTCCAGGTTCTGCCTCAGCTCCTCTTCCTGCTGGGCCATCTTTTCGGCCTGGATCTGAGTTTCTTTAAGCAATTTGGAAGTCTGGATATTGGTTTTGACTGTCGAGATGGTCAGTGCAATACTTTCACCAAGCCTTTCCACAAATTCGATCTCATATTGCTGGAAAGGATGGAATGATGCCAGCTCTATAACACCATAGATCTCTTCGTTGGCTTTAAGCGGGACAATAAGTATGGCCCGGGGGGTAGCCTCTCCCAGTCCCGAAGTGATATTGACATAATCCTCCGGTACTTCCGTCATGTATATGGTCTCCTTCTCCAGGGCACAACGTCCGATAAGGCCTTCTTCCCACTGAATGGTTTTGTCGGCAAATTTTTTGCGGTCGTATGCCACGCAAGCTTTCATTTCAAAGTATTTCTCTCCTTCTTCGGACTGGTTCACAAGAAATACACCACCCTGGTTGATTTTCATGTAATTGACCAGGTAATGGATAATATTATATGAAAGCTCTTCAAGGTTGTCATTGTTCTTACGCAAGAGTTCGGCAAACTGTGCCAGTCCCTGGGTGACCCAGTTTCGTTGTTCCTCCTCGAGTCTTCTCTGCTCCTGGTCCTTTTTGCTCTGGACCATAAATTCCCTGAGTTTAAGAAGCGCATTTGTCAGGGCATCTTTTTTCTGGTCAGCAGGTAATGTTTCCTCAAGCTTTCCCTGTCTCAGATTATCGATAAACCCAAGTACCATTTTAGTCTTTCCGGCCTCTTCTTCAATCCGTTTGTTCTGTTTGCGGATGGCGCCAACAAAAATCTTTGAAACATAATAGCCGGCAATGGCAAAAATGAAAGGGAACAATAAGACAAGCCACATACCGGGAACGAGATACAACAATGTGCCCAGACCGCCTCCGGTTTGCTGAACCGGCATGGCATCCATGCTCAGGAGAATGATGACAAGGGCCAATACCAATCCGAAAGCAAATCCCCGCAGGGTATACTTTGATAATATGTTTTTATAATCGGCTCGTTTCATATCAATATAATTCTTGGTCAGATAAAATTCTCGATCAGATAAGGAGCCATTTTTTCAACAGGCAAAACCTCTTTTGCCGCTCCAATTTTTATGGCTTCACGAGGCATGCCGTAAACAATAGAGGAAGCCTCATCCTGAGCAATGGTCCCGGCCCCCACCTCCTTCATCTCCAAAAGCCCCCTGGCCCCGTCATTTCCCATCCCAGTGAGCAATATTCCCATAGCATTTTGTCCGGCATATCTGGCAGTCGAACGAAACAACACATCCACAGAGGGACGATGCCGGTTTACCAGAGGGCCTTCTTTAACTTCAACAGAATATTCTTTTCCGTTTCTTTTGAGCAACATGTGATAATCGCCCGGAGCAATCAGGACCCTGCCCTGATAAAGCTTGTCGCCGTTCTCCGCCTCTTTCACTTCAAGCCGGCAAGATGCATTAAGGCTTTTGGCAAAGGACCGGGTAAACCCTTTGGGCATATGCTGTACAATGGCAATACCCGGCATTTTGGCAGGAAGGTTTTTGAGGAAAAGACGAATGGCCTCGGTACCTCCTGTAGATGCTCCAAGAGCAATGATCTTTTCTGTGTCAATGATCTTTTTATACGATGCGTTTTTTTGCAGTATGACATCTGCCGAAAACTTTGGCGCTACCAGATCGACCTGGGGCGTATGACTGATCTTCAGACGGGTAAGCTTGGCTTGTGAAGCCGCCTTTACGGCATCACATAAAATAATCTGCGATTCATTGATGAACTGGGCGGCATTCATGGCCGGTTTTCCTATAATTTCGGAAGCACCGTACTCCAGGGCCTTCATGGCCGTGTCCGTCCCTTCATTTGTGAGAGAGGAGATCACCACAACGGGGATGGGATGTTGCGACATAATCTTTCTCAGGAAGGTAAGGCCGTCCATGCGGGGCATTTCAATATCCAGGGTGATCACATCGGGAACTTCTTTCATAATTTTCCTGACCGCTATAAGCGGATCGGCGGCTGTTCCCATCACCTCAATGTCCGGGTCCGATTCAAGTATGGCTGACAGACTCTGACGCACCACAGCTGAATCATCAACGATCAATACCCTTATATTCTTACTCATAAACTAATCCGCCCTGAATATATATTACTCCTTTGTTTTTTCCAGAAATTTATGCCGAACCTCGCCGGTATCGGTAAAAAACAGGATCTTCCTCCCTTTTTTCCCGCCCGTACTGGAAGCCACCACCGGTATCTTTTTCTCCTCCAGGATCATTCTGGCCACCCGGATATTCCGTTCCCCCACCAGAGCGCCGTTGGCCCTGCTCTCGATAATTTCCCCACCTCCGAATATCTTTGCCTTAAGATTCTCCCTTTTAGCGCCCAAATGGGCCATTCGTTCCAACAATTTATCGATGGCAATATTGCCATATTTGGGAGACGCCAGGTCATTCCCGCTCCAGTTGGGCAACATGTAATGGTTTATGCCTCCTATCCCGCTAACAGGGTCCCAAAGACAAATGGCCACACATGAACCCAGGATCGTTTTGACCACATAAGGCTCTTTACTGACAAACAAGGTGGATGGATATAAGAAATGTTGTAAATATTGCTCCATTTAGTCAAAACCTTAAAAAATCTCATCCTCATCATCAAAAAAGATGTCATTGCCTTCTCCGCTAAAACCCTCAACAACATTTTTGGCCTCCGGCAGATGGATGGTAAACGTTGATCCTTCACCTTTCTTACTGGCTATTTCTATTTCACCTCCCAGCACGTCCAAAAGAGCCTTGGTTATGGATAAGCCCAGCCCATGGCCGCGGTTTAGTGAATTAATGCCTGTGTCGAGCCGCTTGAAACGTTCAAATATTATTTTCTGGTTTTTTTCGGAAATGCCTGTTCCAAAGTCGCGAACTGAGAAACTGAGATTTTCATCATCGGCCCAGACCCGGATGATCACTTTGCTGTCCTTGTAACTGTACTTCAAAGCATTGTTCAGCAAATTACTCAATATCAACTTAATCTTTTCACTGTCGGTCTTGAAGTAAAAATTCTTGCCAAACCCATATTCTATTTCATATTCGAACTCTATTTCAATACCCATTTTCCGGGCCACTAAATTGAATGAGTCGATAATGCTCTGAATGATTCCCCTGACATTGACTTTCGAAATATTGGGAACCACCTCGCCGGCTTCGATCTTGGCAGCCACAAAAATATTTCTTAACTGAAAATCAAGGTTAAAAGCCTCACTATGGATCAGGGCGACCATAGAAACCACTTTTTTCCAGTCGTTCTTCTCAACCGAAAGTATTGATTTTGACAGGCCCAGGATGGAAGTAAAGGGGTTGACTATTTCATTGGAAATATTTGAGATAAAATGGCTCTTGAGCGCTTCTGACTCCCGCAATTTGTTGGTTACTTCCTGCAACTCACGGTTCAGCATTTGTATTTCCTGTTCATATTTCTTACGCTCATTCAACTTCGCCCTGATCTCCTTTAACAATTGTCTGTCAGTCATGTTTGTCATAATACAATATTTATAGCGTCATCGTATATTTTTTTCATTCTATATTCAAAAATCCATGCTGTCCCCTTTCGCCAAAACATAACGGGACAGTGGCATATATTGGCCGGAAACCGTCGACAAATATATTGAGAATCATTAAATTCCATTTTTCTTCCTGCCGGCCTCTAATCCGGTTAATGTCGGCGAAATATGGTGGGCTTCACATGATCAAGTGGCACATCCATACCCGAAAGTGACTCCGAATGACCGATAAAAAAATATCCATCCGTCCGTAAATGCCGGCAGAGCCGGTTTATGACCTTTGCCTGGGTAACCCTGTCAAAATAGATCAGAACATTCCGGCAAAACACAATGTCATAGATATCATTCACATCATATACGGTATCCATAAGGTTAAGATACTTTAGCCGCATGTTTTCCTGTAATTCGGGAGCAACCCGGATAGTGGGATTTTCCCTGTCTTTGCTTTTCAGGAAATACCGTCTTTTCAACTCATAGGGAACCATGTCCGCCTTAGACTCACGATAAACTCCCCTGGCCGCTGTTTCGAGCATCTTAGTCGAGATATCTGTTCCCAATATTTCATATCTGAACCGGGGATTCTCCCGTTTAAATTCATTCAGGGCAATGGCAATGGTGTATGGTTCTTCACCACTAGAGGCCCCTGCACTCCAAACTCTGAAAGGGCGGTCGAAACCTATATCAGATATAAAGGCCGGTAAAACATAATCTTTCAGAAAACCGAAATGGACGGGTTCCCTGAAAAAATCGGTTTTATTGGTCGTTACCACATTCAGAAAATGCAACAACTCCTGTTCTTGTCCTTCTTCACTAAAAAGAAAATCACGGTATTCGGAATAAGAACTCATTTTTAGTTCCCGGATTCGCTTCAGCAGACGTCCCTGCAACATAACCCGCTTTACCGGCGGCATTTTTATCCCATACTCGGTAAAAATATACCGGCTAAAAGCCTGAAAATCTTTTTCAGATAATTCAGCTTTAAAGCAATCAAATCCCTTATTTTCTGACAGCTGTTCCCCTGACATCTGTTTTATTTATTCTTTTTTCTGGCCGCTTCAAGCAGTTTGTCCATTTTTACAACGTCATCTTCTGTAAAGACCTTATCGGTATCAAGCACCAGAACAAAAGTATCGTCCTTACTGTAACTACCGGCCACGTAGTCTGGCCTATACTCGCTTCTGATGGGCTTTAAGTGATCGGAAGAGATCTCCAGAACATCGGAAACAGCGTCTACCAGAATACCGACCCTGTATGCTTCGTTCTCACCGGCCTTAGTCAAATCCAGCACCACGATAACAGTATTGGCGCCCACTTCCACGGGACCGAGGTTGAATTTCCGACCTGTATCGATCAGTGGTACCACCTCATCCCGAAATTCAATGAGCCCCGTCACAAACTCCACTTTTCGCGGGACCGGTCTGGGGGTTTCATACTCCCTGATCTCCATTACTTTGGATACATGAACGGCAAAAACCTCATCGGCAATCTTAAATGTCAAATATGAATCCATCTAAACCGAATCTTTATCGTTTAAATTAAACCTTCCTTAAAAATCAGCTCTCCCGGAAAATTTCACAAAACCCGGATTTTTCGTTGCCTGCTGCCATATAAAAAAATGATGGACTGTCAGGCCACATTTCAAATTTCAGCGGCAGCTACAAGCTCCCATATATCGATAATATGAACAAATTCACCATTCATGGAAAAAGTACCCTGAAAATTCCTCAGCATTCCCCGTTCATTGTCTACCACCGTAGGCTGCATCTCCAGGCTGTCAGCTTCCACCACTTCTTTAACCATGTCCACGATCAACCCCAGATTATTTTCTTGCTGATCATCGGGATTAACCACTATAATAGCGGTGTCATTGGTGTATTCGCTTTCTTCAAACCCCATCATCACCCGCAGATCAACCACAGGAATGATATTGCCGTGAAGATTAATGATTCCTTTCATAAAATCAGGAGTATTGGGAACTCCGGTAATGTCAGGAATCTCCAGGATATGATTCACCGTCATGGCATCAAGGGCGAAAAACTCATCCTTCAGTTTAAAAGACAACAGTGTATTATATGCTTGTTCAGCCATAGTAATTGTTACTTGATTTTTTGTTGTTTTCCCTTCAGCTTTCCGGCAGAACTCATCTGTAAAACCCGGTTGGTATCGATTACCATGGATATACTTCCGTCTCCTAAAATGGAAGCCCCCGAAAGAATTTCATGGTTTGTGAGATACCGGCCTAGCGGTTTTACAACGGTCTGATATTCCCCCAGAATCTCATCAACCAATATTCCAAGTCTTTTTTCTTCATGCCTTACCAAAACCATTTGAGGGACTTCGGTATCAATCCTTTCCTCCTTAAAAATGTCACGCATGTGAACATAAGGCAATTGCTCATTTTCAATCACAACGGTCTTGTTAAAAGAATCTTTCAGCTGGCTCTTTTCCAGAGCAAATATCTTTTCGATAGATGATATGGGGAAGACATACTGATTTTGGCCAACCTTAACAAGCAATCCGTCAATAATTGAAAGTGTCAGCGGCAGACGAAGTGTAACCGCTGTTCCCTGACCTTTTTCTGATTCAATGGTCACTTCGCCCCGTATTTCTGATATTTTTTTCCTGACGACATCCATTCCAACGCCCCGTCCTGAAACATCGGAGACGGTATCACGGGTAGAAAGCCCACTCATAAAAATAAGGTTGAGGATTTCTTTTCTCGAAAGATCTGACTTTTCATCAATTACACCTTTGGCAACAGCTTTCTCGCGGATTGCATCTACATCTATGCCGCGACCGTCATCGGTAACCTCGATCAAAACACTGGCACCGGCATGATAGGCTTTGAAGTAAATATGTCCTTTAGGCGATTTCCCTGCAGCCTGACGGTCCTCCGGAAGCTCAATACCGTGATCCACTGAATTTCTGAGCACATGCAAAAGGGGATCTGTAAGGTGTTCGATAATATTCTTATCAAGCTCAATATCACCTCCTTCAATAACAAACTCTATGTCTTTCCCCATCTCTTTTGACAAGTCCCTAACCAATCGCTGAAATCGCATCAATTCACTTTGCATTGGAATGAGACTGATCTCAAAAGCATTGTCGCGTAACTGACGGGCAAGTTTTTGCACATTTTCAGCCAGGGACAGAATGTCGGACTCCCCTTTATTCTCAGCATAAACATCAAGCTGAGCCTGAACGGTAACCAGTTCACTAACAAGATTGACCAGTTCATCAATCTTGGGAGAAGCGACCCGGATACTTGAAATTTTATGGGTCTTGAGTTGTGCCTTTTTCACATCCTGATTGGCTTCCTCCTTATTTTTGTTCGGAGAATCCTCATTTTCAGTTAGTGATTTAAGCCCATCGGCTTTGACAAGGGAATGAGAGTGTTTGGCCTGAATGACCATTTTCCGGACCTCCTGCTCCCTGGGCAATTTTCCTTTACAAATCTCATCGATGGACAAGTCACACTCATCTTCAACAAAGATGAAAACATCTTTAATCTCATTTACCAATTCCGAGGTTGTGAGCAAAATTTGCCAAAAACAGTAATTGTTTTCGGGTTCAAACTGATCAAAAGGGGGCACTTTATGGGTAAAAACAATGCTTTGTGCTTCTCCCAGGGCGTGCAGATCATCGATCAGGAACAAGGGATTGGTCCCGTTTTGTAAAATATCTTCGCGTGGAACAAATGTTATAAGATAAGTCTTCTCTTCTTCGTCACTCTCACCCGTTCCGGCAGTTGATTCAGTACTGCTATCAGATTCAGTGCCAACGGATGTCCCTCCTTCAAGATAGGATTTTATTCTGGTCATGAACTGGTTAAACTCATCCAGATCTTTCTTATCGGTAAGATCTCCTTTATCGAGCAAATAACGAATTTCATCAACGGCAGCAAAAGTAAGAGAAATGAGATCATGAGAAACGCCAAGTTTATCGTTACGTATCTGATCAAAAATATTTTCCAGATGATGGGTAAAATCACTCAAATGATTAAACCCGAACATTGCTCCTCCTCCTTTAAGAGAATGCATCGCCCGAAAGATACGCTCGATGAGGTCTTTGCTTTGCATGTCATTCTCAAGCGCAAAGAGTGCTTCCTCCAGATCATGAATATTATCCAGAGATTCTTCAACAAACTTGGCTTTAAACTTGTCCATTTATAATCAATTTTCCGTTGTGCACATAATTATCAAATCTCCTGAAAATTCCATCCAACAGCTTTTTTTCAATAAACAACTGACTCAGAATGACGGCTTAATTCAGAAATCAAAGCATCAATTCCCCGGAGGGTCTGAACATTGATCTGTTCAGAAAATTGTTTTTCTCCTTTTCTGATTTGGTCAAAAACTATTTCCAATTTTCTGGACAATGGCACAAGATGTTCAAATCCGACAACAGGAGCAGTTCCACAAATGGCATGCATGGCCATAAAAACTTTTTCGACCATTTCAATCTTTGAAACTTCTTTATCCTTGTTGTCTGTTTCTGTCAGAACACTTCTTAAGCAAGACAATTCCTTAAGTGTATTCTCCACAAATCCTTTTTTTATTTCTTCAAGCTGGTCTGTCATCATCAACACATTTTTAATACAGGACCGCCTGAATGCAAAAGCGCCAAACCCTGGAAGATATTATCGTAAAACCCTGGATATGGCACTAAGCAATTTGGCAGGGACAAAAGGTTTAATGATCCAACCGGTGGCACCGGCCTGCTTGGCTTCCATTTTTTTAGAGGCCTGAGATTCTGTGGTGAGAAATAAGATCGGGATATGTTTGTATCCATCCATTTCTCTGACCTTCCGGATAAGCTCAAGCCCGTCTACATTGGGCATATGAAGGTCTGTAATAATAATATCAAGTGGCCGCCCGTCAAGAAGTTGCAGGGCATCATCGCCATCAACAGCCACGAGAACTTCATATCCTTCATTCTGAAGAGTAAAGGTTACGACTTCCCGGATGCTTTCTGAATCATCAACAATAAGAACTGTTTTTGCCATGTGATTAACTATTTACTGGGTTACTATTTAACAAATCGGCAAACCCTGAATTTGACACCAGGCTTTCCAATTCGTTTGGTAAAGTTGCCGTGACGGAAAACTGTTTCTGGTTAACCTCTGCAGTTGTTTTTAACGACTGCAGGAGTTGCAGGAAAGTAATATCAAGATTTTCGGGGTTGTCCACATAAACAGAGATGTTCTTTGAGAAATCGATGTTTTCTCCCACACCATCTTTAATCTTCTGTATATGGGTTATTGTCAGCTGTCCGCTAAAAGTCAGCTGAACCTCATCCCCGGTATCTTTGACCTGGATCTGAAAATTTTCATCCTTCATATGTTACGGTATTTGAATTATTGTGTTTTAAACCGATAAATCTCTTCCCTCAGCCCTGAAAGGGCGTAACATCAAAACTTCTCATAATTGTCCAGATCGAATTCTTTGCCCAGATTTCCCAGGTCAGGCTTTTGCTGACCTCTCTTCTTTCCTGTCTTTTTTTCTTCATTTTTGGCATCATCCTTTTTAGACGCCTCTTTTTTGGCTGAATCTCCTTTTCCTTCACCTTTTCCTCCCTTGTCTGACTTACCTGAAGGGTTTTCTTGTTTTTGACCTTTTTTCTCAGGGGAGCCGGTTTTTTTAACATCCACCGGATTAACCTTATGCGTGATCTCCTCTCCGATATCGAAATATCCAACGGCTTCCTGAAGATTGGCAGCCAGGTCTGAAAGTTGTTCAGAACTGTGTGTCAACTCGTCTGAGGAAGAGGCATTTTCCTGTGTGATCATGTTAAGCTGCTGCATGGCCTGATTGATCTGATCGGCACCGGTTTTCTGTTCCATACTGGCCGCTGCGATTTCCTTGATCAATTGGGTGGTCTTTTCAATATCAGGCACCAGCATCTTGGATTTCTCACCGGCTTCCTTCGAGACCTTAAGTCCCTTATTTACAAGCCCGACGATCTCATCGGCAGCTCCTTTACTCTTTTCTGCAAGCTTACGCACCTCAGCAGCCACGACAGAGAATCCGCGTCCGTGCTCACCCGCCCTGGCAGCTTCAACAGCCGCGTTTAAGGCCAGAATATTGGTCTGAAACGCAATGTCACTGATCACGGAAATCCTCTCAGAAATGTCTTCCATGGCTTTTACGGCCTCGGACGAAAGTTCGTTGGCAACATTAACCTCCCTGGCCGTTTCAACGGTAATCTTTTCGGTCTGAACCGCATTCTCTGTATTTTGATCAATATTGGCCACCATTTCCTCGATTGAAGTAGACACCTCTTCAGCAGAGGCCGCCTGGTCGGCTGAGCCTTGAGACAGTTGCTGAGAACTATCGCGCAAATTTTTACCGGAATGCACCAGATCAAGAGCATTGCGTTTAATGGTAACAACAGTATCCTTCAGATTTTTTGCCATAGTTCCGAGCTCTCTGGCCAAAGTGCCGAGTTCATCATCCTGCTGGATTTCGACCTTTGCCGTCAGATCACCCTTTCCGATCCTCTGAGCAAAATTCACCCCTTTTGAAAGCGGACGGACGATGGTGGTATAAAGCACATATCCAATGATCAGTGAGGCGGCCACCAGAAGGATCGACATTAAGATTGTCACCCAGGTAAAAGAGGAGAAGTTCTGGTTCATATCGCTCAGTGAATCCTCATAATTGGCAAGATAAGTCCGGCTCAGATCGTTAATATTTTCAATGATCTCATCGCTGAGGATCATAACGTCACCACCTTCCACAACCATCGGCTCAACATCAAACATGATCATGGCATCGTCATAGGAATCAAAATCATTCAGCGATTCCATAATGGTCTCGTGCATCCCAAAGAGCGAGTCAACCTGGTGAAATATAGCCTCCAATTCCTCCCTGTCCTGGTCATTTTCCCAATCCTCTGAAAGTTCATTGAGGTCTTCCCGGAGAGCCGGCATGCCTTCTTCGTGGATTTCCCTTAATAGCAATTTATCCGGTGTTTCGCTTTGCTGGTCAATATATACCCAGTTTTTGATCAACATTTTGGTCTGGGTAACCATCATTTCCAGCTCACCAAGCTTCTCGGTTGAAGGCGAATAAACAGAAGTCACCTCATTGGTCAGGTTTTTGCTTCGTGTCAATGTCCCAAGCGTAAGAACTGTGTTGACCAATATCACCAGCAGGATCAATCCAAATCCGATGATAAGCTTCTGTGCTATGTTAAATTTGTAATTTAGCTTCATTTGAAAAAATTTGTCTCTTAGAACTTACTCAATACTGGTTGGTTAATTAATGTCAGGGGAAATCAACAATTGGCAAGGAACCTTCAGAATATTCACAACAAACAAAAAAGACCCGGGATAAGCATTTCCAAAAACCCCGGGGTTAATTCCGGCGCAAACAACCATCCTCACATCACAGCACAATGGCCGAAGACATATTTTCGAGTCTGGAACTTATCTGAAGTCCATTGTTTGAGGCATTTTCTTTATTGATCTCAAACTTAAGGGTTTCATCCCTGATCACAAAATTGATCATGGATCCATCATCTGTGGCATCCTCGTTCTCAGTTACTATAAGAGAATTTTTCCCTACCTTCTGTCGTATTGCTTCCGCATTCCTTGAAAAATTGATCCTGGAAGAGACATAAATGAGCTGGCAATTCCCATCAATCTCATCAACTGAATCAAATTCTTTAATGACGACATCCTGAAACCCGAATTTTTTCCCTTCAGATTGCTTCTCAATTCTTCTGGCAATATTGCTTTCCTTCACCACCCCGATCACAAAATCTCCATCACGAGCTTCATCAGGCCACCCGATGTAGCGTATGAAATTCAGGGTAAAAACAGCTTTGTACTTCGCAACCTGACCCTCCGAAAGAACCGGCACCATAAGTAAAATTGCCAGCAACAAGTAAAGTTTTTTCATTTTGTTGATTTGTTTTTTAATTTTTCTTTGTTAACCTATCGGAATAATAACCCAAACAGATGAAAAATCTGCCTTCAAATAAGCCGTATGAGGTAAAATATTCCTTATACGGATATGACATGTTCAAAAATATTTCTGCCAATTATTCTTTCTTGTTTATACGCTATGAACAGCCGGCTGGTGAAAGTACCAAAGTTACTTGTCGGTTTCTCCATATTTGTGAAATCTCCCCATACGATTCATAAACAACACATTAACACGCCCGGTCAGAAACTGATCCGCAGGAAAACCGGCTCTTCTGTAAAGGCACAGCTTTCTCCAAAAGGCTATGCCATTATTTATGTGTCTGCTACGTAAACCATTCACTTTGGTTTCTTTTTAAAACTCAAATTTTTTACAATACTTGTAAATATTAGCAAACAAAGAGGTGAAAGTGCTCATAAAAAATTAACCGCTGCCCCTCTAACAACCGGAAGTTTTCGAATATCATGGAAATTTTCAAGAAAACATTTCGACGTAATAACCGGAAAACCGTCTGACATTGAAAACGCTCTGATCATCAAAGATCAGGTATTGTCCACGGATACCTTTCAGCCCGGCATTTATTGTATTTTCCTTATCGAGATTAACCTGCGCAGGCTTTTCGGGCCAGGTTAAGACAGGATAGGTTGTATGGAATTCAGCCGGATCTTTTGTTTCGTATTGTCTCAACTCAAGGGGTAAAAAACTTAAGGCCTTTCTTCGTTCAGAAGCAAGATCAAAATGCGACATGTCGGTGTTGGAGATCATTTTCTTCCAATTGGTTTTATCGCCAAACCGGGCCATCAAAAAGGATTCAATCACCCCGGCCACGTGCCGGTTGGGAGTTCGGCACAATGGCATCGCCCGGGCAGCCCCCTGATCGATCCAGCGGTAAGGAATCTGTGATTCCCGGGTGACGCCCACTTTCAAGCCTCCACTTACAGCCAGATATACTATATGTGGCTGCAGGCAATGATCATGAGACCATTCCATATCGCGGGAAATGCCAAGGTGAGCTCTGCAGCGCTCTGGTCGCAAAATACATTCATCAGCTTCGGGAGCAGTGGTGAAGCAATGATAACAAAAGCCCTGGCCAAAAGATTTTTTGGTTTCCTTTCCACAGACCACACAATTGATGCGGCCCTGATATGTCAACTTTACAGTCCGGCCCAATAATTGGTTTACCTCTACGGTTTCCCGGCCAAGCTCAAGAAAATAAACGACCTCCCCATTCTGCAGATCGCTTTTCATTTTTTTCAGATTTCCCGACAAATGCATATAAAAATTATCTTTAGCAGGATGTTGATGTGGTCACCTCCATGCACTTTTTTTGCTGTGAATCTCCAGATTCTCCCAAATGGTCTGAAATGAAGATTCTAATCCTGTTGCACCCACTTATATAGTTTATCAGATCTCCGTACTTTAACGTCTACAGGCATTGAAAATCGGTCGCCCTTTCTGGCCACATCCACCGGTTTCAGATCAATCCTCAGTTCAGGCACCTTCATCTCAACAACGCCTGTGGTAGGACCGGTGATCAAAATTTCATCTCCCACCGTCAGCTCTTTCGTCTCAAGAACAAACTCGGCCACTCCTATTTTGGGAAAGTAATTGGTTCCTTTTCCGACATAAACCTTTTTCCGGGTGGCTTGCGATCCATAGTTGGCACTCCATTCGCCCAGTTTCTGACCAAGATAATAACCATTCCAAAAACCGCGATTGAAGACCGAAGCCAGTCGCTGGTTCCATTGATCGATTTTTTCCTGTGAGTAAGTTCCCTCTATAACGGAATCAATGGCTTCACGATAGCAAGCCACAACCGTTTTAACATATTCCGGACCTCTTGCGCGACCTTCGATCTTAAAGACCCGGACACCGGCATCCATCATTTTGTTTATGAAATGAATGGTCTTCAGATCTTTGGGAGACATAATATACTCGTGGTCCACTTCCAGCTCCTGTCCGGTATCTTTTTCCGTAACAATGTAGCTGCGCCGGCAGGGTTGCAAGCACCCTCCCCGGTTGGCCGGGGCATTGAACTGGTGAAGGCTCAGATAGCATTTTCCGGAAATGGCCATACATAAAGCCCCGTGCGAAAACATCTCAATACGAACATAATCGCCGGATGGTCCTTTGATATTTTCATTGCGTATGGTCCGGAAAATATGATCAACCTGTTCCAGATTCAATTCACGGGCAAGAACCACCACATCCGCAAAGCGGCTGTAAAACTTCAGAGCCTCCACATTTGAAATATTCACCTGTGTGGAAACATGGACCTCCACTCCTAACCTGTTGGCATAATTTATAGCTGCCTGGTCCGAGGCGATCACGGCCGAAATACCGCTGTCTTTCGCGGCCTCTATCAATGAACGCATCACGGGCAAATCACTGTCGTAAAGCACGGTATTGACAGTCAGATACGTCTTCACTCCATTTTCCGTAGCCAGGGCAGCGATTTCCCGGAGATCATCTGTCGTAAAATTAGCTGAAGATCGCGACCGCATGTTAAGTTGTTCCGCTCCGAAATAAACGGAATCGGCTCCTCCCTGTATGGCGGCCATTAACGACTCAAACGACCCTACCGGCGCCATCACTTCAAAATCCTTCCTGTCTGGTTTTATCCCGGTCATTGGTTACTTGTTGTTTTTAAAATCTTTTGATATCATCTGCAAAAAAGCCTGCGCTTTCAGACTGTCGGTTTCAGATTCGGCCCCCTCCATCTTCAGAGTCCGCTCCGAAGAAATATCAAAAACCTGATGCATGCCTTCATCCAAAAAACCAAACCCATCATGATAATGAAAGAAAGCAAATCCATTGTTTGCCGTATCAAAAATGTTTTTACTAAAGGTCAGCTCCGGGGCCTCCATGTTAAGTTGCCCGAGAAGGGTAGAAGCAAGATCCACCTGGGATGCATACTTTGAAACCACTGTGTCTGTAGCAGTAACTGCCCCACCGGTCCACAACATAGGTATATGGAAGCGGTCACGGTCGGTACTCCCTGCCTTTTCGGGGCCCACAATGCCATGATCGCCAATCAGAATGTATAAGGTATTTTCCCAGAGTCCTTTGTCCCGGACAGAATCAAAGAAACGCCCCATACATTGATCGGTGTAATAGACCGAATTCAAATAATCATCGTCATAGACTCTTTCCATGGGAACATCAAACGGTTCATGACTGCTCAGGGTAAAGAAAAAGTTGAACGAAGGAGAACGGGATTCCTTAATCATGGTGACAAATCGTTCAAATGTGTATTCATCATGAACACCCCATTTCTGCCCGCGGTATTCAGATGGAAAGTCATCCATGGTAACCACATCGTCAAATCCGGCCAGGGTAATGAGCGAACGCATATTCTTAAAGCCCATGTCGCCACCGTAGAGGAAATTAAAATCGGCATACCCGCTATCACGCAGGATTTGAGGAATAAAATTAAGATGCTTTGACCGTTCCGGATACTGCATAATAGAATAACCCGGTAATCCCGGATAACCCGTCAAAACACCAACCAATCCAAAATCCGAACGCACGCTGGCCGAGAACACATTCTCAAAGAAGATACCCTCCTCCATCAACTCATCCATTTCAGGCGTTACACCAGCCCCGCCAAGCGATTCCATAGCCTGGGAAGAGAAGCTTTCAAGCAATATGATGACCACATCCGGATTGTCAGACTTCAGCATCCGGGGATATTCCCCCGATTCAGCCATCATCTCATCAAAAAGGCTTTCTGCTTTTTCCTCGTCCATAAAACGGTAATCACGGTTGGCCTTATCCACTCGTTTCAAAGAATATCCCAGATTCCACAGGGGGTTAATGGCCGCATGATTGGGAAAAAGATGTTCGGAAAAATAGGCCACTCCTGTATTGATGGGGGCTACGCCAAAGCTCCCGCGAATGGGAATAATCAACAACGCACCGGCAAATAAGGTAAAAAAGATGTTTATCAGACGCCTTCGCCATGAAAAGATCTCAGGACCAGAAAAATCGCGGGTAAGCCAGGTAAAAAATACAATAAACACATAAGAAAGAAGCAGAACCGCTACCAGAAAGATCATTACTTCTCCCCAATTCAGAGAATTAAGGATAATCCCTGGAGTTTTCAAAAACGACAGGGCATCGTTGTTAAGATGACTGCCCCAATACCGGTAAAGATTGACATCAGCCAGCAATAAAACAGTAAACAAAGGCACAAGTATAAAGGAGGTCCATCGAATACATCTGAAACAAAACCTCCCGGCTAAAGGCAGGGATATCAACTGCATAACCACTATCAATAACAGGAGATAGCCCGTAAAAGACAGGTCCATGCGGAGGCCGGGTAAAAAAGAGGCCAGGAGCTCAAACACTGGCGTTGATGCATCACGGTTGACAGTAATGAACACAATCCGGAAAAAAGCAAAAAATAGTAGCCAGAAAAGACCGGTCTTTAATAAATGAAATATGAATTTCCTCATGGCAAAAGGATTATTTTCCAATTTGAAGGGACAAAAATAAGGAAAAAGGGAGAACAGTGGAAAGAAAAACCATTGACTCATAGTTTACACCGAAAATAATTTTCCTTTAACCTATTCCTGTATTATTTATCACAATAATTCAGGAATAAATGAGGTTTAAGATGATACTTTTCATATCATTCGTTAAATTTGAAGCATATTTAGTGTCTGTCCATAAAGTACCACTTGCTTTTCCGAAGGATCGGGACAGGCTGTTACACCTGCCTGGCGGGTTATGAAAAAGAAACATGCTGGTGTTTTGATTTAAAACAACTAAGACAGATGGTTGCTTTTATGCAAAACGGAAGACAGGCCTGCCTGGCGGTTAAAGCCTAACAAATTGCAAACATGAAAGAAAAATCCTTTCATACAAATGCATTTTATTCGCTAAAACGGCAGACAGGCTTTCCGCCAAAATACTCATTTACGTGGGTAAACTGCGTTTTTGGCTGCTTGCGCCACCCATCGGCCGCCAAAGGCTTGTCTCTTACGCTTCATAGCTTCAGCGACGAAGCGCCGACGGCACGGCACTAAAGCTTTAGGCGACACGCGGTCGCAAGCTTTGCTCTGCTGAAGCTACGCGAAAGCGATGCCTCGCAACTGGCACTTTCTGAACAGACACACATATTGTGAGATTTTTGGCGAGTTTATAGACGGGCAGTAATTACTATGCGGAGAATACAAAACCTCTCAAATGGTTTTCCTCCGCCATTTTCCATTGTTAACACCAATCGAAACACCATTGTTACATGTACAGATTAAAGAAAGTATTTAAAAAAAACACCCACAACTCCTTTTTTAAAGCATTGGCAGGATTTGGCAGATCTTTAAACAGGCTTTATGAAAATCGTAATCACGATATTAACTGCAACGGAGAATTATCCGTTATCAAAAAACTATCCCAAACAAACCCGTCAGTGCTCATCGACGGGGGAGCCAATATCGGGAATTACAGTAAAATTCTCAGCCATTACAATCCCCATGCAACGGTATATGCTTTTGAACCGGTGAAAGACACTTTTGACAAACTGGTTGACCAAACAAAAGAACATAAAAATATTATCCCAAGAAATGAGGGGTTCTTCTCTGAGAACCTAAAAAAAACGATCAACCTTTACAAGTCGCACACCCTTTCCTCCCTTTATGATATTGAAGGGGTCTCCTACCAGCCCGAAGAAACAACAGAGATTAAGCTGATCAAAGGAGACGACTTTGTGAGCGGGGAAAATATTGAAGTCATCGATTTTTTAAAGCTCGACCTTGAAGGTGCTGAATTTGATGCCCTGGAAGGTTTTGAAAATTGTCTGAAACAAAAAAGAATTAAAGTCATCCAGTTTGAATATGGCTATATAAACATCACCACCAAAAAGTTGTTGATCGACTATTACAATTTTTTCGAAGCTCTTGGTTACAAGATTGGCAAGGCTTTCCCTAAAACAGTGGAATTTCGAAAATATGAAACCAAATACGAAGATTTTCTGGGTCCTAATTTCATTGCCGTGGATAAAAATGAGACCCACATTATTGACCTTTTGGAAAACAAATAGACCTTTTATCTAACAAAATATGTAAACACCCGAAATTCAATCATATACATTTTTGTTAGTTCTTTGGTTATGTCGCAAAAGAGAGCAACCTTTCTCTCCAGCTTTGAGCTTCGAGTTTCGAGCTTCGAGCTTCCAGCTTTCAGCTACTACTAACTCTGCGACTGAGCTAAGAGCTAAGAGCTAACAGCTAAGAGCTTCCAGCTTCCCCGCGGCTTGGATACTTTTATCTAACAAAA
>JAWOCV010000086.1:0-4385 GCA_046483585.1 Marinilabilia sp. | reverse complement strand
CCGGATGGATCTGTGTGATGCCCTTGCCAAAGAGCTGATTCCCGTCACCGAAACGGCCGTGGATATCATTTCATCGTGCACCCTGTGCGGATCCTGCGACAGGCAGTGCCATTTTGTGACCGGGATGCGGCCCATGAAGGTCATGCAGGCTTTAAAAGCGTTCCTTGAGGCGTTCCAGGAAAAAGGAGAAAAAGCGGCTGTAATCCCGGAAGATTTGCCGCTGAAGGCATTGAAAAATATTGTGGGCGAAAAATGGGCCACCAATGACCCGGCCCACCTGATTGCCTATGCAAACGACCCTTTTCCCCTGGCAGACCGTCAGATGCCCGGGTATGTGGTACTGCCCGGCAGTGCGGATGAACTGGTGGAAATCGTCAGATTTGCGGACAAGGCCCGTATCCCGGCAGTGGTCCGGGGAAACGGGGGCAGTGTTTTCGGATTTGTCTTTACCCCCGGCATCGTCATCGATGTCAACCGGATGAAAAAAATCCAGCTCGATCCGGACAACTGGACAGCTGTCATCGAACCCGGGGTCACGTCTTTTGAACTGCAGAAAGAAGCGGCCGAACAGGGGTATCGGGTGAACACGGCGGAACCGGCCGCAACAGTATGCGGCAACATCGTATGTACGGGATTGTTTTCCACCTGGGCCAACGTCTACGGCGTGGGTGCCGACCACATTGTGGATATGACATTTGTGGACAGTCACGGAAAGGTTTTCACAACAAATGACAAACATGCGTTCAATGTATTCGGTTTTGAAAAAGCCGTGCGCCCGTCTCCCGGCATCTGCACCCAGGCCCGGGTACGGATGCACCCGGTCACGGATGACGAGGAAGGCCTGCTGGTGCCGTTTACCACCCTTGCCGATGCAGTTTCCTTTGCCAGGGATATCAGCCGCCGCCGCATCGGGCTTGCCGTGGGTATCCTGGGCGGGCATTACCTGTCCACTTTCATCTCCCCCACCCACAACCTTGCCAGGCAGACCCGGGATGTTTTCAGCGGCATTCTCGAAATGACCTGTGTGGTGTCCGTCATCGGCGACAAATATGCCCGCAGCAGCATCCGGAAGATGGTTCCCTGTGTCATAGACAGCAGCACTCTCAGGATGTTCATGCTCGGGCTGCCGCAGCTGGTCAGATCCGATCTGGCGGACATCGTCGGGGGACTGGAAAGTGACCGGCCGGCCTATGAAACCGTTTTCAGCGAAGAAATGCTGCCGGTACTGGAAGAAATTCTTGCCCCGTCTCCCGAAACCCTGGCCGCTGCTGTAGAAGAAGATCTCCGGGATTTCTACGAAGAGCTCTACAGCCGTCCCCACATGACCGATATGGTGTGGCTGACCATGTTTCGCATCATCAGCGCACGGATGTCCCGGCACAAGCACATGTTCGCCTTCCTCATTTATGTTCCCCTGGAACCGGTGGATGTGATCCAGGAACTGATCACCTCGTTTGCAGAAATTGCCGAAAAACACGGTATCGAACATGACCTGGGGTTTATCACCCCCCTGGATCTGGGAAAACGCGGTATTCTGGAATATGACTATTATATCGACCACACCGACAGCACTGAATCACAAAAAATCCGGCAGGCCATGTCGGACATCGAACCCATGGTGGACAAGCTGAGCCGCACCTGCAAAGGGGTGACGTTTCTCAAATATATCTTTTCCCAGGGATGCGCCAGAAAAGAAAATTTTTTGTATGCCTGAAAACAACCCCAAAAGGATTTACGCATTTTTGAATCTCCTTTTTACATCAGAATGGAGGAAATATCAGAACGACAGACCATGAAATAATCGAAAAACGGCAGTCGAAAAACACCGGCTTCCTGCTGACAGGGGCCACAGGATTTCTGGGTATCCACCTTGCTGAAATGCTTTCGCAGCAAGGGTATACAGTCATTATCCTGGCCCGGCCCCAGGATAATACAGCCCCGGAAGAGCGTATAAACGCATTGTTTGACTGGCTGGGCACGGATGGGCTGCCATCTTGTGTGCAGATAGTGCCGGGAGATCTGAACCGTTCCGACCTCGGCCTGTCTTGGACTGACTACCAACGGCTGACCGCCGGGGTCGACGAAATCATTCACTGCGCCTCTGACACCTCCTTTTCAGAACGCAAACGCGCGCAGATTGAAAAAGCCAATGCCCATTTTGTGCATATTTCGGTCGGAAAAATCGTACCGTCTTTTTTCATGTTAATCCTTTCGAGATATACATCGCCGGTAATATGTTCATCGGTGATGACTTTGGGTAAAGTGGCAGCAAAATCGGGTGGTACAAGCTTGCTGATGTGTACGTTTTTTAATTCACCGTGCAGGTATCCAAATATCTTTTCGGCTGCCGGGTTGCATTCTATGATGGTGCCGGTTTCATCTTCAATAAAAATACCATCAGTGGCAATGTCGAAAAGTGTTTTAAATGCTGAGATATTCTCAGGCGTTGCTTTCGTTGTCATTTTTTATTTAGCGGTTTAGTTTAGTTTTAACGTAAAACGTACTTCCTTTTTCTCCCGATTTTCCATCGGGATCACTTTCGACCCAAATGGTTCCGTCCAGCAGATCTACCAATTCTTTAACAATGCTTAATCCTATACCAGTGCCCCTAACCGTGGCTTCGTTGATGTTGCCACCCCGGTAAAAACGTTCAAAAATATGGGGTAAATCGTTTTCAGGGATGCCAATGCCAGAATCGGAAACATAAAATGTTATATCGTTTTTGTTGGTAACATAGCCGGCTTTAATTTCACCTTTATGGGTGTATTTAAAAGCATTCGATATAAGGTTGTAAAGAATTTGCCGTAATTTTTCGTGGTCGGTAAAGAGATTAAATTCTTCATCGAACTGCTTTTTGATGATTAAAGAAACTTCTTTTGGGGTGTTGGTTATTTCAAAGGCATGTTTTAAGTCATCGAAAAGTTTATTAATATTAAAATGTGCAGGGTTGTATGTAAACTGGCGGGTTTGGAGTTTTGAATACATTACAATGCCATCGATAATGTTTACCAGCTGCTCGGAGTTTTGGTAAATGATATTACCATAATGCATGATTAATTCCTTGCTTTCTTCTTCAGGCAAGAGGCTGGCAAATCCCATGATGGAATTCATGGGGGTGCGTATCTCATGGCTCATATTGGACAGAAAGGCTGATTTTAACCTATTGCTCTCTTCGGCCTGTTCTTTGGCTTCTATGAGCTCCTGATTTACTTTTTTCTGTTGGGTGATGTCTTTTCTAATTGAAAGGTAGTGTGTTATTACACCCGATGAATTGATGACTGGTGAAATAGTAGTTGATTCCCAGTATGTATCACCGTTTTTCTTTTGGTTTAAGAATTCACCCTCCCAGATTTTTCCCTGGGTGATGGTATGCCACAATTGTTGGTATTCTTCTTTGGTTTTGTTGCCCGAGCTGAAAACACGGGGATTTTTACCAATAACTTCATCCATTGTATAGCCCGAAATACGGAGTAATGCGGGATTACAAAATTCAATGGTTCCGTGTGTGTTGGTAATTAATACTGAATCGGGGCTTTGTTCAACAGCTCTTGATAAAAGAATAAGTTTCTGTTGGGCAAGTTTTTGTTCGGTAATGTCTTCAATGTTAGCCATAATGGCTATGGCTTCTCCTGAGTCGTCGAAAATAGGAGCAGTAAACAAACGGCCATAAAATCGTTCGCCATTTTTTCGCAAGCGAACAACTTCTTTTTTGTTTATAGATTCTTTTTTATTAATAGTGTTAAGGTGTTCTTCAAACTCTTGTTCTTTTCCGGGTGGAATGGTTGGAAGCTTTTTTCCGACAACTTCCTGGGCTTTCCATCCAAATATTTTCTCAGATGCACGGTTCCATGTTAATACATCGCCCTGACGATCAACACTGAATGTGGCCAACGGGGTGCTTTCAATTAATGCATTATTAAATGAAAGACTTTTTTTGTACGAATCTTCAAGTTTTTTCCGGTCGCTGATGTCGCGTGCGAATACCAGCGCACCATGCGATTTATTGTAAAATATTGGTTCTCCGGTGGTTTCAACCCAAACTTCAGAACCGTCGAGGCGAATAAATTTTTGCTCAAGGGGTTTTAAAACTTCTTTTTTATCTTGGTTTAGCGTTTTTATTCGTTTTTTAATTGTGTCGTGATAGAAGGGATGAAAACGGTTCATGACCGGCATGCCTAATAGTTCATCTTCCGATTTTGCACCAAAAAGCATTACGGCACGCTTATTAAGGTATGCAAAGCGGTGATTGGTTTGAATAAAAATGGGGTCGGGGGCTCCCTCAATCATGGCCCGAAAACGTTCTTCGCATATCTTAAGTCCGTTCTCAGCCTTGACGGATTCTGTTTTATCATGTATGGTTGAGTGCAGGTAAACTTTACTCGCTA
>JAWOCV010000025.1:0-2512 GCA_046483585.1 Marinilabilia sp. | reverse complement strand
ATGGAGAGCAAACGGTTTCTGATTTGCCAGTCCGAAATGGTTCTCAGCTCCATGGGAGAAATGGAATCGGACGATACGGTAAGCACCATAATTTCCCCAATGATGGATGACTGCGGGGCCAGGGTAGGGTTGCCTGCATCTTCGGGCAGACGCTCAGCCACTGTTGCCAGTTTTTCACTGACGATCTGCCGGGCTTTAAAAATGTCGGTGTCCCATTCAAAATCGACCCAGATTATGGAAATCCCTGTGGCCGAAGATGACCGTACCCGGCGCACGTTGGTGGCACCGTTGACACTGGTTTCGATGGGGAATGTCACCAGCCTTTCCACTTCTTCTGCTGCCATGCCGTGGGCTTCTGTCAGAACCACCACCGATGGCGCCGTCAGGTCCGGGAAAACATCCACATCCATTTGCCTGGCCACATAACTGCCGCCAATCAAAAGGATTAAGGCCGAAAATAAGACCAGAAGCCGGTTCTTTAACGAAAAGTCAATTATTCTATTGAGCATACATTTCTGTGTTTAATGGGTGTGCCCATGAAGCGGCAATTCACCCGCCATGGCTGCCAGTTTAATCTGATAGGCCCCCTCTGATACAATCCGTTCATCCGGCTTTAACCCCGATTTTATCTCCGTTCGCATGCCATCGTTGTTGGCAGGGGTGACCTGTCTTTTTTCGAAGGATTCCCCGCCGGTCTGCACAAAAACAAAATGTTGTCCCTGTTCTTCAATGATGGCAGACAAGGGCACCACAAGCGCATCTTCTTTGGATCCGGTTTTAAGATAGGCCTCCAGGAACATGCCCGGCATGAATTGACCCTTGTTTTTACCGGAAAAGAGGACAGGGATGCGGGTTTTATTCTCCATGACGAAGGGCGTTTTTGACACCACTTTGCCCTGGATGTCATCCAAAGAAACGGGACTTTCCATTTCCGAAGAAGAAAAATGGGCATCAAATATTTCCGGCACCATTTTATAGTCGGACTGATTGACATAGGCTTCAATCAGGATTTGTGACTGGTTGGCCAGACTCACAACAGGGGAACCGTTTTTTACAAAGCTCCCGTTGGTTGCTTTTATTTCATTTACAAAGCCATCTGTGGGGGCCGTGATTTTCATTCCGTTTTGTGAAATCCGCGATTCCAGCTGATGATACCGCAGGGAATCCTGACGGTAACGCGATTGAACCTCCAGATAATCCTTTTGTGATATGATTTGATCTTCAGCCAGTGGTTTTGTCCGGTTGAAGTCGGATTTGCTCTTCTCAAAAGCAATTTTGCTTTCTTTCAGTTTCCGGGACAAATTGTTCTCAATGCCAGAGCCGCTGACAACCGCCAGCAAATCCCCTTTTGATACCGGTTCACCCAAAACAGCCAAGAGGTTGATGGTACCCTCCGCCTGAGCATTCACATTGGTTTCGGCCCGGGGTTGACTTTTTACTTTCGCTGAAGTGCGTATGACCGAATAAAACGGCTGCCGGTTTATCGTTTGGGTCGCAAATTTTGTTTTCCAGGCCTGCTCTTTCAGGAAAGTTATGGCATCCCCGTTTTCCTCCCGGGGATTGGTGTGTGCAGCTTCATCTGGGTTCGCGTAAACTTTCACATCAGGAATTTCGAAAGCAACTTTACCTGAGTCGCTTCTCAGCTCGAAAAGCATCTTGTAAGTGCCCGGCTCTTTGGGTTGCAATGACGGACGGAATATGCCCGGTGAAGAGGGCGCATCCACCTGGTGTCTCAATCCCTGGCCATCTTTGACGATGCTTACTGTAACCTTCCCTTGTTTTACCGGCTTGTAGTTGTTTAGCCGGGTAAAATGCGCAGCAAAAGTGCTGGTCTGGCCTGAAATTAATGCCGGAAACTCAACAAACAGCTCGAAGTCATCAGAAAAAAGTGTGTGGCTGATGGTTACGTCTTCATGGTCATCGTGACTTTGTTCCTCTACTTCCGCCGCATCATGCGCGTGGCCTTCGGCGTTTTCATTTTTGCTGCACGAAGCCAGGAGTGCAACAAAAAAAATGAGTGATATGTATTTGATTGTCTTCATATTTTTGTCGGAATAATATTGTATGTTCCGGAGCGCGGGGCTCCGGAACACGTTTTTAATGGTCATGACCATTGTCATCATGGTCGTGATCCTGATGTTCGTCTGTTTCGGAGGCACTTGCACTGTCACCCACTACAAATTCCTCCTGATCGGGATGCTCCTGGTCATGGTCGTGAGTTTCTGTGCCATGATCATGGTCGTGATCATCTGATTGTTGTGATCCCGCACCGCACGAAGCAGCCATGAAAACCATGAAAACAGAGAACACCAACAGATACATGAATCGCTTCATAATAATTGGTTTTTGCCCCATCAGAGACGGGGCCAGTTAAACATTGATGTATGGAAAGTAAAGAAGTATGATGAGAGGTAGCTGGCAAAGACATTAGAAGCCAATCAGATGGATCTGTTTTAGACCTCTTGTTATCCTGTTTTTGAAATGATGATGAACTACCTGAAAAGAAACATCA
>JAWOCV010000185.1:0-6771 GCA_046483585.1 Marinilabilia sp. | reverse complement strand
TCGAAAGACGATAAACAGGAAGATGTCCCCTTTTCTTCCGGAACCACTTTTCATGAGCATCTTGTAAGCCAGATGGGTTTAAGGATCATGGATGAACGGCAATCTCTGATCGCCGAATACATCATTGGCAATATTGATGAGGATGGTTATCTGCGGAGAGATGTGGATGAGATCATCGATGACATTGCTTTCTCCCAGAATGTTGAGGTGGATGAAAAGGAAGCGCTGGAAGTTCTCAGGATGGTTCAGGATTTCGATCCCCCAGGTGTCGGAGCCCGTGACCTTCGTGAATGTCTGATGCTGCAACTTGAGCGGAAAGATCAGGATGATCCGATGGTCCAAAAAGCTTATCAACTGGTCAAAAATCATTTTGATGAGTTCACCCGCAAACATTACGATAAGATTGAGAAACGGATGCATCTGGGGGGAGATGAGTTGAAAGACATTCTTGAAGAAGTATTGAGACTCAATCCCAAACCCGGAAGTTCATACAGCAACCCTGTAACCAAAACGGTTCAGCATATCATACCCGACTTCATTCTTGAAGTGGAGGAGGGACAGCCCAGACTGTTCCTAAACAACCGGAATGTGCCAGAGTTACGGATCAGCAATACTTATTCCGAGATGTTTGAAGACTATCAGGCCAACAAAAAGAACCAGAGCAAAGCGCAAAAAGAGGCCCTGATGTTTGTCAAGCAAAAACTCGATTCGGCCAAGTGGTTCATCGATGCCATCAAGCAGCGGCAGAACACCCTCATGACTGTCATGCAGGCCATCCTCGATTACCAGTATGAGTATTTTCTCGAGGGGGATGAGACTAAGCTCAGACCCATGATCCTGAAGGATATTGCCGATCGTACCGGGCTCGATATTTCCACCGTTTCGAGGGTTTCCAACAGCAAATATATTCAAACCCATTTCGGAATATTTCCCCTTAAATACTTTTTTTCCGAGGGGCTTCAAACCGAGTCGGGGGAAGAGGTTTCCACCCGTGAGATCAAACGAATATTGCAGGATTGTATCGAAAACGAGGACAAGCGTAAACCCCTGACCGATGACAAGCTTGCCAAAATTTTACAGGAGAAATCCTACAACATCGCCCGGAGAACAGTTGCCAAATATCGCGAACAACTGAATATCCCGGTGGCGCGACTCCGGAAAGAGTGGTAGACCCCCCTTGTTTCCTTCCCTCCCATCTGTAATAACTAATGTAACGCCTTTTCCAATGAAGCTATTCAGCAAAATTTTAACCTTTCTGTTCCATCCCATGCTCATGCCCACGCTGGGAATATTTTTTATTTTGAATGCTGGGGCCCAACTTTTTTCTATTCCATTGGAGGCCAAGAGATTGGTGTATATCATTGTGTTTGTGTCGTCCTGCTTGCTGCCGGTTTCCTTGCTGCCATTGTTCCTGCAGGTAAAACTAATTAACAGTTTCAGGATGGAAACGGCCCGCGAGCGTGTATATCCGGTTTTGTCTGCCGGATTGTTTTATTTCCTGGGTTATCTTTTGCTGGCACGCCTTAATGTTTCTCCATTGATCGAAGTTTTTGTTTTGGCGTCTCTGGTAGCCCTCCTGTTAGCGGTGGCCGTATCATATTTCTGGAAGATCAGCATTCATACACTTGCCGTTGGCGGGGTGACCGGTGCTTTATTCGGGCTTATGCTTCGCTTCGGGATGGACCTGGTGCCGGTGGTATCGGTGATGTTGATAATCTCCGGCCTCATCGCCATGGCCCGTTTGTATCTGAACGCCCATACACCAGCTCAGGTATATGCCGGATATGCTGTCGGCTTTTTGATCGTTATGTCAGGGGTGGCTTTCATTTAATGGCTCAAATTTTCAGGGGTAAAATATTTGCCTGGTTGTTGTGATGTTGTTATCTTGCAATTCATTACGATCTAAACCAAAACTCTGACCCTGAATGAAACTAAAGCTAGCAATCGCCGGGCTTGGTTTGTTATGTTCTTTTTGTGCCCGGCCCCAGTTCTACAATTTTCCATCGCCTGCCTCTTCGGCCCTTGGTCTTTCGGGGGCTAGTGACACGACCGGCTGGTCGGCTTTTTCCAATCCTTCAGGAATTGCTGCGGGCACTGAGCTCATTGCCGGCGGAGGGTATTACAATGCCTTTCGGGTCGAAGCATTGAGTGCCCGGTCTGCTTTTGTTGTGATCCCTGCTTCCCTGGTCCATTCTGCTGCCGGCTATGCTCACTTCGGGCATGAATTGTTCAATGTCCGGCATTTTTCGGTGACCCTGGCCAGGCAGGTTTCGCCCCGGGTTCGTATGGGCTGCCGTTTTGAATATGCCCTCAGGTCGATCCACGGGCGTCGGGCACGGGGAGCTGTGATTGTTGATGCCGGGCTCAGGTATTCAGTCTCTAAAGCGGTGATGATAGCTGTTATGGCCGAAAACCCTGCACGGTCAGCCATTGGCGGGGAGTACAATGAGCAGCCCCTGGCATCTTCCCTGGCTGTTTCGTGTGATGTTCGTCTCTCTCCTTCTTTTTTACTCACCACAGATATATCACATGATGCACTTTATTCCCGGCAGGTCTTTGGTTTGGGATTGTGTGTCGGGGTGCACGAAAAGATCACGCTCAGGGGTGCCGTTTGTGGTAAACCGGTGAGATTTTCTTTGGGAGCTGCCTTGCGACCCGGCTCATTTGAAATTACTGCAGGAGCAGGTCATCATTCCCGTCTTGGGATGAGTCCGGCAGCAGGCATTATCTATTTTTTCGGGAAGGAGGACAGGGAAGGAGGTGAACAATGACATTCCGGCGTGTCAGATTTGCGGTGATCTCTCTGGTTGGATTTCTTTCGTTTGGGCTTTCATTTGCACAATCCGGAGATGAAATAAGGGAATGGGCTGATGAGGTGGCCGATATGTATGCCGGAGATATGGAGACGGAAGACCTGAGCCTGCTTCTGGAAGAGCTGACATCCCTGGCCAGGAATCCTTTGAATATCAATACCGCCAACAGGGAGCATCTGGAAAGCATCTTTTTTCTTTCCGACATTCAGGTTGAAAATATTTTATATCGTCGTTATGTCAGCGGGCCGTTTCATTCGATCTATGAACTTCAGACGGTTGAAGGACTGCCGGTGACAACCATACAGATGCTCGAGCCGGTCATATATTTTGGGGAGGCAAGGAATGAAAAAATCCCCTTTAAAGTCTGGGGGGACTGGTTCTTGAGAAGTGAATATCAGTTAGAGAAAGCACGGGGCTTTAAATCCGTTGAAGACGAAAATGCCCCTTTTGCAGGAGACCCTTTTAAACTCTATAGCCGAACATCCCTAAATACCAACAAGGGCTTCAGCGGTGGTTTTATTGCAGAGAAAGATCCGGGTGAACCACTTTTTGAAAAAGAGACCAAAGGTTTGGATCTGATGTCGGGGTATTTGCATTATGAGGACCGTGAAGGGTGGCTTCGTGAAGCCGGGGGCGGTCAATACCAAATGAGTGCCGGGCAAGGGCTGGTTATGCAGTCGGGGATGCCGCTGAGGAAAAGCTCACTGACTACCAGCATCCGGAACCGCCAGTCTTCTTTTCGTCCTTCCCTGACGTCTTCAGGGAGCTCCGGGATGCTGGGCGCCTATCTTACATTGGGAGTGGGTGAATTTGAGGTATCTCCCTTTTTCTCTTTAAAAAGGAGGGATGGGCGTATTCAGGGAGACAGCTGCCTGACAGCCTTGCGGGAAGACGGGTTTCACCGGACCAGTAAGGAGAGAGAACAACGTGATAATGCCAGAGAACGTATTGCCGGGATAAAGGGGAGGTATTCGGGCCGTCTTCTGGATATTGAGGCAGGGCACGTTCAATACAGGATCGATCCTCCGTTATGTCCTTCAGAGCGTGCTTATAACCGTTTCTCCTTCAGAGGGCATGAAGCACGGAACAGCTGGCTCTCATATATATTGAGTAAGAAAGGTCTGTTGGTGTTTGGGGAGTTGGCTTTTGATGGTCTTAACCGCCCGGCTTTGTGGAACGGATTGGTATGGGAGGGTGTGCCTGGTTTTTCTCTTGCCCTTGGGCATAGGGATATACCTCTTGAATACCATAGTCCCCTTGCAGGTCCAATGACCGAAAGCAGCAGTTTTTCAGGCGAAACTGGCATTTATGCCGGAATTGAATGGGAATGGCCTTTTGACATGGTCTGGTCATCGTACATTGACCGGTATCGTTTTCGCTGGCTGAAATATGGTCTGGATGGCCCTGCTGAAGGATTCGACTGGCTTGGGCAGATCGAAAAACATTTTAAACAGAAGAGTCGCCTGAGGGTGAGATATCGTCACCGGGAGAAACCGGCAAATTATGGAACAGCCGGCGGATCCGAAGACCTCATTCGCCATGATACTTTTGACCAGTTGAAAGTCCAGTATCGCCATGAAATATCACCCGGATGGCAATTTACCACTTTGGGTCAGTGGCATTTTGTGAAGGCGGAGAGCGGTAAAGAAAGTGGCTGTATGCTGGCTCAGGACATAAAATGGAACGGCTGTAATGAAAAACTGACTCTTACAGGCCGTTATGCCCTGTTCAGCAGCAGCGATTACAAAGCCAGGTTATATGCTTACGAACCCCATGTGCTGTACATGTTTTCCGTCCCCGCTTACATCGGGAAAGGAGATCGTTATCTGTTGCTCTGTAACTATAAATTCAGGAAATATCTTCATTTATGGCTGAGGGTGGCCCGCTGGCATTATAATGACCGGTCAACGGTGGGGAGTGGTTACAATGAAGTTGATTCGAATCAAAAAACCCGGCTAACTTTTCAGCTTCGGTTTAAGTTTTAAGTGCCCCGGGAAGGTTATTTCTTTTTGGGAATGATTCAAAGAGGTTTACAATTTGTTTAATTCCCTACTTCAGAAATGAATTTGATTCTTACCATCCGAACGTCTTCTTCGGAGTATTCATCTTCTCCCAGTTCTTCAAGGGCTTCACCGATATCGTCGGTTTCCGCATCTTCCCTGAAGTAATAAAATATGTCGTCGCGATGTTCCTCGTCCATTACCTGGTCGATATGATAGTCGATATTAACGCGGGTTCCTGAATAAACGATGGACTCAATCTCTTTTAATAACTCAAGAATATCGATGCCCTTTGATGAGGCAATATCGTCCAGTGAAACCTGACGATCGATGCTCTGGATGATGGATACCTTCAGCTTACTTTTATTGGCTACGGTTTTGACCACCATATCCATGGGACGTTCGATCTCTTTCTCCTCTACGTGTTTTTGAATGAGTTCCACGAATTCCTTGCCGAAACGCCGTGCTTTTCCTGCTCCGACTCCCGGCATGTTTTGCAGTTCTTCTATGTTGACCGGATAATAGGTCGACATGGCCTCAAGAGATGGATCCTGGAATATGACAAAGGGCGGCAGGTTTTTCTTTTTGGATATTTTTTTGCGCAAGTCCTTAAGCATGGAAAACAGTGCGTTGTCCAGCGTGGCGGTTCCGCCTGTCGACCGTGAGTCTTCTTCCAGTGCATCATAGTCATGGTCGCGGGCAAGCATGATGCTGTAAGGCTTGTTCAGATACTCCCGTCCTTTATCGGTTAACTTGAGAAGGCCATAATTTTCAATGTCTTTACTTAAAAGGCCTGTTACAAGCGATTTTCGGGCAACAGCATGCCAGAATTTCTCATCCTGCTCATTTCCGCATCCGAATAAATCAAGTTCATGGTGATGGTACGACTTAATGACGCTGGTGACCTTGCCTGTCATGACCTGCACCACGTGTTCTGTTTTGAAACGTTCCCGGAGTTCGCTTACCACATTAAGGAATTTAACGATGGCATCTTTCCCTTCAAACTCCTCTTTTGGATGGCAGCAATTATCGCATGTAGAACAATTTTCTTCGGTATAGGATTCTCCGAAATAGTGCAGCAGCATTTTTCGGCGGCAGACAGATGACTCGGCGTAGGCGACCGTTTCCAGAAGCAATTGCTTGCCGATCTCCTGCTCAGCCAGGGGCTTTCCCTGCATGAATTTTTCAAGCTTTTGGATATCCTTATAGCTGTAGAATGCCACACATCGACCTTCCCCTCCGTCACGCCCGGCTCTTCCGGTTTCCTGATAGTAGCCTTCAAGACTTTTGGGGATGTCGTAGTGAATGACCATCCGCACATCCGGTTTGTCGATGCCCATACCGAAGGCGATGGTGGCTACGATCACATCAATTTCTTCCATCAGGAACTTGTCCTGGTTGCCTGTACGTGTGGCCGCATCCATACCGGCATGGTATGGAAGAGCTTTGATCCCGTTTACGACAAGTGTTTCGGCCAGTTCCTCCACTTTTTTGCGGCTCAGGCAGTAGATGATGACTGATTTTCCGGCATTGTCTTTCAGGAGTTTTATGATGTCGCGTGTGGCATTGACCTTGGGCCTGACTTCATAAAAAAGATTGGGCCTGTTGAATGACGACTTGAAGACATTGGCCTCCAGCATCCCCAGATTTTTCTGGATGTCGTGCTGAACTTTGGGTGTTGCTGTGGCGGTAAGAGCCATGGCAGGAGCATTGCCAATCTCACTAATGATGGGACGGATGCGGCGGTATTCAGGACGGAAATCATGACCCCATTCGGATATACAGTGCGCTTCGTCTACAGCATAAAATGAGATCTTCACCTGTTTGAGAAAGTGAATGTTGTCTTCCTTGGTCAGAGATTCCGGTGCTACGTATAGCAGTCTGGTTTTTCCGGAGGTGACATCATCCTTCACTTTTTGGATCGCTGACTTGCTGAGGGAAGAATTCAGAAAGTGGGC
>JAWOCV010000142.1:0-3368 GCA_046483585.1 Marinilabilia sp. | reverse complement strand
CCGTCTTCCCTGGTAATTTTCCATGCATCGGAGCGATGTCGATCTGCGGAAATCAATACAACCCCTTCAATGTTATTTTCTTCAATGAAGGAAAAGATTTCTTCGCGTTCTTCCGCATACCCTTCCCAGGTATCAGAGGTACGGGGCACTTGGGTTGGTTCATACGGGGGGAATTTTTTTAATTCCGAATCATCGGGTTTTACTGTACCCGAGGGACCATAAACAGTTTGTTTTCCACCTTTTACATCAAAAGACCATGGTACGGGAGAGGCTATCACTTTAAAGGTTGCCTCGGATTGTTTGAGCTTCTCAAATAACCACTCTTTCTGAGCTTCTCCCAGCATATCGGGATTTTCCACTGTAGGTGAGGACCGGTAATATCTGCCGTCAAGCATAAAAAAGTCGATGTCGCCTATGGAGAAATCTGTCCAGACACCGGGGTCTTCTTTGCCTCCGCCGTAATAGGGGTTGTTCCAGTTATCCTTGTATTTTTCCCATACCGGTATTTTCCATTCGGGCTGGTCTTTTGCCGGGGAACCCCAGGAATCATTCTCGCCAAAGTCATGGTCATCCCATATGGCATAAATGGAGGTGCGGGAAATGAAATTTTGGTATTCCTGGGAAGACTGGCGCCTGTAATAGCAATAATCCTGCACGGAGGGGTGTTTGGGATGATCTATATACACATTATCTCCCAGGAATAGAAAGGCAGGCAGCCAGTTTGCCGAAAGCGTGTTCCACATATGTTTGTAAAACGGTGTGTATCCGGAACCACCTCCAAATCCGACGCCAAGCCTAGTAGGTTCTCCGGTCTGTGGGTAGGTGCGGAAGACCCAACGATTATCGGTGGCTTTATTTCCGATTTCTTTGTCCCCAACAACAATGATATACTGGTATTCCGTATTTGCTTCTAATCCAGTAACCGGAATCGTTGCCGTATAATCCCCGGAAGCTTTGGTTTCTATCGTTTCGGATCGTATGGTCTTTTCTTTGCCCAATTCCTTTACCACGACATGGACAGGATTTTCCCTGAATGTCCGAACCCAGAATTCTGCCTTGGAGTCGGTTACGTTACTCAACATGGGACCATGAAGGAGGTAGGGTCCATTTTCCTCAATTCGTTGTTGGAAGGGTTCACTTTTAACAAGAGGCCTGAGAAGGTCCCTTGGACCGGCTAAATATCGTGAAAATGAAATGCCCAGTTCCAACGATTTGTCAACATAATCCATGGCTTTTTTTATATCGCCTTGTTGAGCATGGGCTACAGCCAATACAAATCGGGATTCAATATCCTCCGGATGCTCATCAATAAATGATTCAGCCCAATCAATCGCCTTCTGAATTTCTCCATCGGCAATAAAACCAATTGCATTGCGGTTTGATTTTTTATATTGTGCCACCTGGTCCACTTGATCCTGGGCAAATCCGTTACAAAGAATTCCCAAAAGCAGTGTTATTATTCCAAATAATTTTAAAGGTTTCATAATGCTTTATTTTTTGTTTATTTGACAAGATTGTAATATTTTCTATTATTGGTTTTCAAATTCGCTCATTTTTAACGGGGTGTTAACTTACTATACGGTAAAATATGCTCTTCCAATACATTACCAAACTGATTTATTAGTCTGAAAGTAACCTTCAGCTCATCTCCCCTGGTATCAAAAGTAAATTCACCAAAAGCTATGGCATCTGTTCCATGATAGCCATAAAACTGGTTAGTAGTATCTTTTGCCATTGCATCTGGTCCAGGTACTCCGCCAAGCGAAGCTGCCTCAAATTCATGAAGAGCAAATCCCGATGGTCTGGGAATGGTAAATCCGCGGGCCCCATGACGGTCACCACTAACCAATAAAACACCGGAGATATTTTCTGTTTCAATAAAATTGAAAAGTTCTTCACGCCCCTCAGTATCCCAGGTGCCCCATGAATCCTTACCATCGCTTATATAGTCGCTCCACATTGTTCCGCTAGAAATGACCTTAAACGGGGCCTGCGAGTTTTTTAAGGTCTCTTTTAACCAGTTAAGTTGTTCCACACCCAGGTATGAACCGTATTGTCCCCTCTGTTCGTTTTCCCGTAATGAACGGGTATCCAGCATGATCACTTCCACCGGACCTATACGGGTGTTAAAATAAATGCCTTTTCCTTCATTTTCCGGATTGTTCCAATTCTGATGCCATACTGCCCGGACTGCCTCGCGGTCTGCTGCAGTGAATCCTTCAGGGATGCCTGCAAGATCGTTATTAAAATAATCATGATCATCCCAGGAGGCATACAGAGGCACATTTGCTGAGAGATTCCGCCATGGATTTGAAACATCCCGGAGCAAATAATCTGATCGGTGCATATTGATCCGGTTTTCCCTGTCATCAACCGCAAGATCGCCTAAAAGCATCATCGCCCGGGGCTCCCTTTTCAGAATTTGATTGATAAGGTTTGGGTTATGCAGTCCTATTTTATGAAAGCATGACCCGAAGGCCAATCTGAATATACCATTTTTACCATTAGCTGGAGCTGTAGAAAATTCGCCTTCTGCAATCCGGCGATTATTTGCATAAACAGCATAATTGTAGTCGGCATCAGAAGACAATCCATCCAATATGATTCTTTGATCGACCCCTGGCTCAATAGAATTCTTCGTATACGTTTTTTCATCATCGCCCCCGGACTCTGTCACTTTAACAACTAAAGGATCGCTGGTAGCCGGACGCATCCAAAGACTCACTTCGTTTTCGCTCAGCTTACCAAGCATGGGACCTCCCATTAATTGCAGATTGAGTTTCTGGGAAGACTCTATAATCCGGGTATTGGTAAAATCAGCATCCGGATTTCCGGAAAAAACAGAACGTGCATCACGGTAAAACTGCCTGATGTTATTGGTTGAAAGCCCGTAACTGTCAAGTAACTTAATGTCTATCTCCAAATCTCCAACATGGGCCTGAGGAAGGGTAACCTCGTGACGAGGTGCAATGGTATCGTTGCTGGTGCTAAAACAACTGTTGCTGAAACTAATTATCGCAAGAATAACAAAGCATTGAAAAAAAATGAAATACTTTTTCATAATTTTTGACTTATTTAATTTAAGTAAAGTGCCAAAAAGGGCATACAGTATTTACTCAAGTTTAAGTATTTGAGATTATTCTATCTAACTATTCGGGCATATTGCTCATCCAGTCTTCATACAAACTATCCAGCCGGCTGACTACGTCAGGATGCTCATCGCTGAGATTTTCCGTTTCGGTGATATCCGAGTTCATATCATACAGTTCCCACTCACCATCATCCCTGGGCGTAACAATTTTCCACCGGGGGGTGACCACAGCTTTTCCTTCCTGCCAATTGTTATACAGAAAATCTCTCGCCTCCGG
>JAWOCV010000109.1:0-12357 GCA_046483585.1 Marinilabilia sp. | reverse complement strand
TTTTTTACAGATTTAGCAGCACAGAATAATGATAACAATGGGGAGAAAGAGGGCTATCAGTTCGAGACTCTTTACGACCTGCCCGCGACAAGTGTCAAAGACCAGCACAGATCCGGAACATGCTGGAGTTTTGCCGGTGTCTCTTTTCTGGAATCGGAAATGATCCGGTTGGGTAAGGATCCCATCGATTTTTCTGAGATGTTCATTGTCAACCATTGTTATGCCGATAAGGCCCAAAAATATGTCAGGCTGCATGGCAATCTTAATTTCGGAGCAGGAGGGGCGTTTCACGATGTCTTGTATGTTCTGGAAAACTACGGGGCCATGCCGGAAGAGGCTTACGAAGGGCTTGATTATGATCAGGAAAAGCACGTTCACGGTGAAATGGATGAGGTCCTGAAAAATTATGTGGAGGGAGTCATCAAAAACAAGAACAAAGAGTTGAGTACGGCATGGCATGACGGGCTGACAGGTATTCTGGATTCATATCTTGGCGAGATCCCGTCAGAGTTCAATTACGAAGGGGAGGAATATTCTCCCGCAGAGTTTGCCGACGATGTGGTCGGGTTGGATCCTGATGATTATATTCAGATTTCTTCTTTTACACATCATCCTTTTTATCAGCCTTTTATTATGGAAGTTCCCGATAACTGGCTTTGGGGAGAGGTTTATAATGTAAAGATGGATGAGATGATGGAGATCATCAACAACTCTCTTAAAGAGGGCTATACCATTGGTTGGGCTACCGATGTGAGCGAAAAAGGGTTTTCACACCGGAAGGGAGTGGCTATTGTTCCACTTACAGAGGCTGAAGAGATGGATGATACCGAACGCTCACGCTGGGAAGAGCTGAGTGAAGAGGAGAAACAGAAAAAACTCTATTCATTTGAAGAACCCATCCAGGAAAAAAATATTACCCAGGAAATGCGGCAAAAAGAATTTGACAATTACCAGACCACCGATGATCATGGGATGCATATTACAGGAATGGCCAAAGACCAGGAGGGGACCATTTATTACAAAGTCAAGAATTCCTGGAATACCGATAATGAGTACGATGGTTATCTTTATGCTTCAGAGAGCTTTGTTGAATTTAAAACCATCTCTATTATGGTGCATAAAGATGTGATCAACAAAGAATTGCAGGAGAAAATGGCCCTTTAAATCTAAACTCATGCCAAAAAAAGTTAAAACACCTTTTCGTTGAAAATTTTTTGCGGAACCCCGAAACTTTTACATCAATACGACGTTATAAAGGGTGAAGTTTTCTTCATAAGTAAGGGTTTAGGTTAGGTAAGTAAAAGTGAAGAAAGGGATAAAAATGACCCGGTAAAATTTTATTTTTTCAGAAAAAAATAGAAAATTTTTATCTCTTTCTTTTAAACCATTGAAGGAATTAACTGTTTAAGAATATAGATTTTCATAATTTTGGGTTAGGGTTAAGGTTAGAAACGGGAGTTGCCAAACGAGGTAACCCCCGTTTCTTTTTTTATACCCTCCCGTTTTTTAACGAAGGGTGGCGCCAAGTTCTTTCTCAAAGACCCTTGTGAGGTTGCTCATGGTTTTTTCAATTTGTTTGTCTTTCAAAGTTTTTTCCGGGTCCAGAAGGGTAAATGTTACAGCATATGATTTCTTGCCGGCGCCCAGCTTTTCACCTTCGTAAACGTCAAAAAGCGAAACATCCCTGAGCAGTTTCTTTTCTGTCTTGAAGGCCAGTTCCCTGATCTGTCTGAACATGACATCTTTGTTGAGCAACAGGGCGAGATCACGCTTCACGGCCGGAAATCTGGGCAATTCAGTATAAGTAATCTCTTTTTTTCCTGCCCGTTTTGCTAAAGTTTGCCAGTTCATTTCGGCGAAATAAACAGGTTCATCAATATCAAATGATTTCAGGAGATTAGGGTGTATCAGCCCCATGTTAAAAAGTTCCGTCCCGTCGCCAGTGGTAATGGTCAATCCTTCGGATATCAGGTCGTTGTGATTGGGATGCTCTTGACAATTATTGGTTTCGATCCCCAGCCGCCGGACGATGTTCAATGCCCATGTTTTAAGATCGAAAAATGAAACTTTTTGATCCGGTGTGTTCCAGTTTTCAGGAGCTTTGTTTCCGGTGACGAAGAGGGCCAGTTTTTCCTCTTCTTTATATCCTCTAAGATCAGTAGCAGGTTTATCGGGATTCAGGTGGTAACAGTTACCGAATTCAAAAAGTTTGAGATCGGGATTTTGCCTGTTGCGGTTGTGGTGGATGGTCTCGAGTCCCCCGAAAAGGAGTGTTTGCCGCATTCCGTTAAGATCTGTACTCAGCGGGTTGGCCAGTTCCACCACCTGCTGGCGCGGGAATCGTTCCAATTGCTCATAGTAGTCAGCTTTGGTCAGGGAATTGCTCATGATCTCATTAAAACCGGCTCCCGTCAGTTGTGTTGCGATGGTGTTGCGCAGTTTGCCCATATCGGGTTTTTCGGAATAGACGATGGTGGAATTCAGTTTATCCGGGGCTTCCACGTTGTTGTAACCATACACACGTAATATTTCCTCAATGACGTCGGCTTCCCTCTGAACATCCACGCGGTAGGGAGGAACAGCGAGTTGCCATGCTCCTTCCACTTCGGCCAGGATTTTTATATCAAGTGCGGTTAGGATCTTTCGGATATGATAGGGATCAATCTCCTTGCCTATAAGCCGGTAAACGTGTTTTAACGATATCCCGATCTCATGATCTTTGACGGGTTCGGGGTAAATATCCACTACTTCTGAGGTGATGGTTCCGCCGGCGATTTCCCCGATCATCATAGCCGCCCGTTTCAGAGCATAAACAGTGATGTTGGGATCAGTGCCCCGTTCGAAACGGAATGAGGCATCGGTGTTTAGGGTATGTCTTCTGGCTGTTTTCCGAATAAAAACGGGGTTGAAACAGGCGCTTTCCAGAAATATCCTGGTGGTTTTTTCGGTTACGCCACTGTCGATCCCGCCAAAGACACCGGCAATACACATGCCTTCTTCGGCATTGCAGATCATCAGATCCTGATCGTTCAGTTCTCGTTCTTTTTCATCGAGGGTGATGAATTTGGTTCCCTTTTCCTGGGTTTTCACCACCACTTTGTTTCCTTTTATCTTATCACCGTCAAAAGCGTGGAGTGGCTGCCCCATCTCGTGAAGAATATAATTGGTAATATCCACCACATTGTTGATGGGGGTCATGCCGATGGCCATAAGCCGGTTTTTTAGCCATGCGGGTGATTCTTTTACTTCCAGGTTGCTGATGGTAAGTCCGCTGTAACGTGTACAGGCTTCAGGATTTTCCACTTTTACACTGACTGGCCAGTCGTGGTTGTCCACCCTGAAATGATCGACCGATGGCCAGGTTACTTCGACTTCCGGATGTTTTTGCCTGAGAAATGCTGCCAGGTCACGTGCCACACCAATGTGTGAGGCGCCGTCGATACGGTTGGGTGTGAGGTCTATTTCAATAACTTCATCGGATTCAATACCGAAATATTCGGAAGCCGGTGTGCCGACAGGTGTGGCGGGATCAAGGACCATAATGCCTTCATGGTCGGTTCCCAGTCCAATTTCATCTTCAGCACAGATCATGCCCCGGGAGGTTTCCCCTCTTATTTTGGTCTTTTTGATCTCAAAACCTTTGTCATCGGGATAAAGGGTCGTTCCGGGTTTGGCCACTACAACCTTCTGGCCCGCTGCGACATTGGGTGCTCCGCACACAATAGGCAAAGGTTCGCCTTCTCCAACATCGACGGTGGTGACGCTGAGCTTATCGGCATTGGGATGTTTTTCGCAGGTAAGCACTTCGCCTACCGTCAGACCGCGAAGTCCGCCTTTTACCGTGTCCACGGTTTCAACGGAAGCCACCTCGAGCCCCAGGTCGGTTAAAATTCCGGCAATTTCGTTTGCTGACAGATCGGTTTTGATGTAGTCTTTCAGCCAATTGTATGAAATGTTCATGAGTGCTGTATTTTGCGTGCAGTGATTGTTTTCAATAGTTCGTTAAAATATTACAATAAGCTGTAGATCAATTGTTTCTGATCAAAAACTTGTGTTTGATAAAATGCAGTATATCAGGTCGATACGAATCATCTTACATCTTACATCTAAAAATCTAACGGTCTACTGTGCGTTTTCAGACCAGCAAAAATAAATAAATATGTTTCAAGTCACTCAATAGATTGTTAGATTTTTAGATGTAAGATGTAAGATGATATGTATATCACCGATAATCTGTGTTTTAATATGAACATTTCTTCAGATTTAAACAATTGAAGAATAGATACTTAAAAGAGTTTAAATTTATCTGGTGTCGTGTCAAGCATAAAATATCGCACCAAGCATCACTGGTTTTTGTTTTTCAATTGTTTCAAAACAAATAGCAAATCTTTATTTCATAAGCCGCCAGGCAGGCGTAACGACGCAAGTGGTACTTTATCGCCAGACACTATCTAAGTCGCAGTTAACCTGAAATTATCTCATCTTCCCGCAGGATTCATCATTTCCCGATAACCCTTTGTTGAGTATTGTCCTTTCGGCTATATTCAATATCTTTGACCGTCTTTTGGTCTGAGAAAACCAAACGCGCAGGAACATTGTTTTAAGTTAGAATATATTTACTATAAGGATATGATAAGATTTGAAGAGAACCATCGTCCTCTGATATTGGTCACCAATGACGATGGGTTTGATGCCGGAGGTATTCAGATGCTTAAAGATATTGCGCGTGAGTTTGGTAATGTTGTTGTGGTGGCTCCCGATTCGGCGCAATCGGGGATGTCAAATGCCATCACAGTTAAATATCCATTGTTTCTTAAGAAAGTTTTCCGAGATAAGGGACTTTATGTTTTCAAGAGCAACGGTACGCCGGTTGATTGTGTGAAGTTGTCTTTTCATTCATTACTGCCCCGGCTTCCCGATATTGTTTTGTCGGGGATCAACCATGGCAGCAACAGTTCGTCCAGTGTTCATTACAGCGGCACCATTGGCGGTGCCCGTGAAGGTGTTTTGAACGGTGTTCCTTCAGTGGGATTTTCGCTATTGGATTACCGGCACGATGCCGATTTTTCACAAGCACGACCTTTTATCCGCCAGATCGTAAGTCAGGTTGTACGATATGGTTTGCCGGCAGGCACTTTTCTGAATGTTAATATTCCCGAAGGGGACATGTTGAAAGGCATTAAGGTCTGCCGGCAGGCACACGGGAAATGGGTTGAAGAATTTGTAGAACGGGAAGATCCCCGCAAAGATAAATATTACTGGCTGACCGGATCATTTAAGAACCTGGAGCCTGAGGCGACTGATACCGACGAGTATGCCCTGGATCATGGTTTTATCTCAGTTGTTCCATGCAATCTGGACATTACCGACCATTCTGCCATCGAACAGCTTAAAGACCAGTCGTACGAGATGAGTGTAAACGGTATGGTTTGACCCAAAGGGGAAATCTTGAAGGTACATATCTAAATCGAAATTTTAATGATCCCATGAAGGGTTGGTGTAACAAGCAATTGGTTGGATTTGTGGCAGGACTGGCATTGCCTGTGCTCTTTAGTGTTTTGATGTATCATGGCCGTTATGAAGGTGATCTCAAATTTGGTGAGTTTCTGTCTGCCATGTTCAATATTCAGACTCTGGGGAAGTTGGTTAGCATCAGTGTTTTGCCTAACTTGTTGCTCTTCTTTATAGCCATCTGGACCGATCGTTTGATCGCTGCTCGTGGCATTGTTCTGGCTACCCTGCTCTATGCCGTGGGGACAGTGGTGTTATGGTTTCTGAGACATTGATATAAAGAAATTTATGAAGTATTATATCATAGCCGGAGAGGCTTCCGGAGATCTTCATGCCTCGAATCTTATGCGTGAGCTTAAAAAGCTCGATGCTGAAGCCGATTTCAGGGTTTGGGGTGGGGATTTGATGGCGGCCCAGGGCGGCACCCTGGTCAGGCATTATCGTGACACTGCTTACATGGGGGTATGGGAAGTTTTGATGAATCTGGGGTCGGTTTTCCGCAATCTCAACCATTGCCGTGAAGATATTCTTCGCTACATGCCCGACGTGGTCATCCTGGTGGATTATCCCGGATTCAATCTTCGAATAGCTCATTTTGCCCATGATCAGGGATTTCGTGTGTTTTATTACATCTCACCCAAGATCTGGGCCTGGAATCGCGGACGTGTCAAACGAATTCGAAAATGGGTGGATAAGATGTTTACCATTCTGCCTTTTGAAACCGAATTTTTTGCCCGTTACAACGTCCCCGTTGTTTATTCGGGTAATCCATTGCTTGATGCCATTCACAACCGAAAGAACAAGAATGAATCACAAAGCAGCTTTCTGGCCCGTCACAACTTGCCGGATTTACCTGTAATTGCGGTGCTTGCCGGTAGCCGCCGGCAGGAGATTGACCGCTTATTGCCCGATATGCTGGCTATGGTGGACCATTTTCCGGATCATCAATTTATTGTTGCCGGTGCTCCTTCGTTTTCGGAAGCCGATTACCAGGCTTATCTCCCTTCTCATGGCCATGTAAGGGTGCTTTTTGATGAAACGTATTCAATCTTACAGCAGTCGCGGGCAGCTATGGTGACTTCCGGGACCGCCACCCTTGAAGCAGCTCTTCTGGATTGCCCGCAGGTGGTATGTTACAGAATGTGGGGAGGCCGTTTTACCGATTTTATGGCCAAAAAGGTTATCATAAAGGTTCCCTATATTTCTCTTGTCAATTTGATTGTTGACCGCGAGCTGGTCACTGAGCTCTTTCAGAGCAATATGACCCGTGAGAACCTTCGTTCGGAGCTGGAAGGATTGCTTTTTGATGAAACGGTTCGCGAAAGAATGTTGGCCGGTTACAAAGAGCTGCGCGCTATTATGGGAGAGCCCGGTTGCAGTGAAAAGACGGCATGGCTTATGCATGAAAGTCTTAGCCAATAAATAGTGTCTGTCTATAAAGTACGACTTACTTTCCCGAAGGGGCGCAAGCGTAACGACGCAAATGGTACTTTATAGACAAAAACTAAATATAATGGTGCGTTAAACTTTTTCAAAAACTTAATTTTTAGCTATTTACAAAACGTACGCTATTTTTGCTAAGATGCAGATTATTAATGTTATATGAGTCATCTTAAATCTTAAAATCAAACGATCTATTGTATGATAGCATTGTGGAAAAAAGAGTTGCTCACCTTTTTTAGTTCACTCACAGGTTCGTTGGTAATCATCGTCTTCCTGGTCATGAACGGATTATTTCTCTGGATCATACCGGGAAATCTCAACATTCTTTTTGGCGGATATGCCAATCTCGACGGCTTGTTTTATCTGGCGCCGTGGTTGTACCTTTTTTTGGTTCCCGCAGTTACCATGCGGTTGTTTGCCGATGAAAAAAAATCAGGAACCATAGAGTTGCTGCTTACCCGTCCTTTATCTGACTGGGAAGTGGTTATGGGAAAATTCCTTGCCGGTTTCACCTTGGTGATTTTGAGTTTGTTGCCCACTTTGATCTATTTTTATTCCGTCATTCAGTTGGCTCAACCGGTGGGAAATGTGGATACAGGTGCCATATGGGGCAGTTATATCGGGCTGGTTTTACTGGCCGGTGCTTATGTTTCCATTGGCGTGTTTTCTTCGGTTATTACAGAGAACCAGATTGTCGCTTTTGTTTTAGCTGCTGTCGTAGCGTTTATTTTTTACAGCGGATTTGAAGCTTTAGCCTCAGTGCCTTTTTTCTCAAACGTTGATCATTTTCTTGTGAATTTGGGGATTGATTCCCATTACCGTTCGGTTAGCCGTGGTGTTGTGGATGTGCGCGATGTGGTTTATTTTATAGGATTAATTGCAGCATTTTTGGGGTTGACAAAATTATTGCTCAGCAGTCGAAAATGGTAATATTCCGGTTTTGATTCGCAGGTATAGACCGGATCCATAATTTCAGTGAAATTTTTGGTTTTGTATAAAGGGACAAAAAAACAAGACAGTATTATGTCCGAAACATCAAAAAAAGAAAAAGACATCTTTCGTTTCCTGGGTCTTCTGGCCATTGTTTTTGTGTTGAATTTCCTTGCATCTTCTGTGGTTCTAAGGTTGGATCTGACAACCGACAAGAGGTATACTCTGGCCGATATCACCAGGGAATTTCTGTCAGAAATTGAGGAGCCGGTTTTTGCGAGGGTTTATTTGGCTGGTGACCTGAATGTGGGATTTGAACGTTTGTCCCGTTCCACACGAGAAAAACTTGAAGAGTTCGGTGTTTATGCCGGAAACTCTCTTGATTATCAGGTGATTGATCCTTCCGATAGTAATGAGGATGCCAACCGTGCGAAAAAAAGACTTCAGGAGCTTGATCTGGAAGCAGTTCCCGTTTATGAGGCCGAGGAGGATGGTTCTCAGAAACAAACGATGGTTTACCCCTATTTGCTTCTTCAACACGGCGACAATGAAATTGCAGTGGATCTGCTGGAAAATATGTCCGGACAATCGGGAGCTGAAAACCTTAATGCCTCAATAGAAGGACTCGAATACAAACTGACAGATGCTCTTCGCCGGCTGATGATGGATGAGAAGCGCAAAATTGCTTTTCTCGAAGGCCACGGTGAGCTGGGCGAGCTTGACGTCATTGACATTACCGATGAACTTTCACGATATTATCAGGTGGACCGGGGGAATCCCGGGAGTGATCCCCAAATGCTTGATCCTTATGAAGCGCTTATTATAGCCCGACCAACAAAAGCGTTCAGTGAACCCGAAAAATATGCCGTTGATCAATACATCATGAAAGGAGGGCGGGTTCTTTGGCTGGTGGATGCCATTGGAGCATCTCTTGACAGTTTGCGCAATACGTCCCAGACAGTAGGGCTCCCGCTGGATGTGAATCTGGATGATCAATTGTTCCGGTATGGCTTCAGAATCAATCCCGTATTGGTGGAAGATGTTCAGGCCGGGGTGGTGCCCGTCAATGTGGCCTCTTCAGGTAATTCTCCGCGGTTTGTACCAATGCCGTGGACTTTTAGCCCTTTGCTGAACACCAATAAAAGGCATCCGATAACCCGGAATGTCAATGTGGTAAGAGGCGAATTTGTCAGCAGTGTGGACACGGTGGGCGGAGATCTCAATACCAGAGTTACTCCCTTGTTACAAAGCAGCCGGAATTCCCGGGAAAGACAATCACCTGTGTATATATCAATGGCCCAGGTAAGGGAAGAGCCCAAACGGGAAAATTTTCCACAGTCGCATCTCCCGGTAGCATATTCGGCTGAAGGTGAATTTCCTTCCGTGTTTAATAACCGTCCCGCCCCTCCCGAAGTTGATCATACCCCGGAAGACAAACGTGATATGAGTGAACCAACACGTATGGTGGTTGTCGGGGACGGAGACGTCATAAAAAACGATGTCAAACAAAGAGAGAGCAACAATCCACAAATTATGCCTCTTGGTTTTGATGAGTCGACCAATCAGACTTACGGTAATAAACAATTTATTCTGAATGCGGTGAATTACTTAACCGATGAAGAGGGTTGGATGCGGTTACGTAACCGAAATTACCAGCTTCGTCTTCTGGATCGCGATAAAGTGGCCAATGAGTCCGGTTTTTGGAAAATGCTCAATGTGGGGCTGCCATTGTTGCTGGTGGTAATGGCTGGTTTGTTGGTGCCATTTGTGCGGAAACAGAGATACGGTAAATAAGATTCGATCTCCTGGTTAACCTTTTTAATGACAGCATTTTTTTGTATATTCGGCACTCATTTCAATTTATTTATGATTAACTCAAATAAAAATAAAAAACAATGAAGTTTGTTGTCTCCAGTTCAGGGCTTTTGTCACATCTGCAAGCCATCAGCAGGGCCATTGCCTCAAAAAGCCCAATGCCCATACTTGATAATTTTTTGTTCAGCCTTGAAGAACAAAAGTTGACCATCACTGCTTCGGATACCGAGGTGACGATGATCACGACACTTGACCTTGAAACCACCGAAGGTGAGGGGGTGATCGCTTTACCATCCAAAATTCTTTTGGAGACATTGAAAAAGTTCCCGGAACAGCCACTCAACTTTGAGATTGACCTGGAAACTTTAGCGGTTGATATCAAAACCGAAAAAGGTAAGTTCAGCGTCATGGGCCAGAACGGTGAAGATTTCCCTGCTCTCCCCGGACTTGATGAAGACAAAGCCAGTCAATTGCAGCTTTCTGCCGATACCTTGATGACCGGCATTGTGAAGACCTTGTTTGCTACCGCTGAAGATGAACTTCGTCCGGTGATGAACGGCATACTGTTTGAATTTACTCCCGATCATATGACCTTTGTGGCGTCCGACTCGCACAAGCTTGTACGCTACCGGAGGCTGGATGTAAAAACCGATTACGAAGCTTCTTTCATCCTGCCAAAAAAACCGGCTTCACTCCTGAAAAATGTATTACCAAGGGAAGAGGGCGAAGTAGCGGTATCCTTCGATGATCAGAATGCCTACTTTACCATGCAGAATTACCGTTTGGTGTGCCGCCTCGTGGAAGGCAATTATCCCAGCTACAATGCTGTGATTCCACAGGACAGCCCGCATAAAGTTGTGGTTGACCGTGTGGATCTTTTTAATACATTGAGCCGGGTATCTCTCTTTTCCAGTCAGGCCAGCAATCTGGTGAAGCTGCATCTGGCTTCCAATGAAATGGTGGTATCGGCCCAGGATATCGACTTTTCCATTTCGGCTTATGAAAAGCTCAACAGCCAGTATGACGGCGAAGAGATGGAAATTGGTTTTAAATCAAGCTTCCTGGCCGATATTTTGGAGAATATTTCTTCTTCCGACATCGTTATTGAGCTCTCTGATCCGGCCCGTGCCGGCATTTTCGTTCCCTTTGAGAAGTCGGAGAATGAAGACGAACTAATGCTTCTGATGCCGATGATGATCAACGGATAAGGAAGTCATCTGCCACAGATCTCATAATTCACTGTAAAAATTTGATTTAGAGTTCAGAAAGCGCATAATCCTCTTGGGTTGTGTGCTTTTTTTTGTATCTCTCCGTTTCACCCTGTTTAAAAAGTAAGCTCTGCTGAAAAAGTCAGCAGACCAATTTTTGATTTCTTTTTTGATTTTCTTTTTGGCATTGCCCCAAAAAGAAACAAATCCCGATTATGGTCATCATCGGGAAAAGGTTGAGAAAAACAAAGAAATTTATATATATAGTACGACCCACTTTGGGGGTCGATTCTAATTTAAACATTATATCCTATAAACATTTGATCTCCTTCGGGGCCATACTCTTATATCTAAGGAAAATGGAGACTGAAGGGCTCCTATGTTTATAGCTGTTGTTTTCAAAATATAGAATATCGACGCTGAAGGTGTCGAATGTTTGTTGAAATTTAGCAAAAAGCTTTTGAATAGATTTGTTTTTACCTAAGAACGCATATTTGTGATGAACCATTATTTAACGATTTATTGTTTTGACTGAGAGTCATAAAAAGAGGCTGCCCATGCGGACAGCCTCAAAAAACAGGACAATTAACAAAATCCGTTGAGCCCTTTCAGGCTCAATCAGAAGTGATGAACCGGATTAATTGAACCGGAAAGCCATCGTTATGCCCAATTTAGAAATGATTATCTCCTTCTTTAGAAATGCCATGTTTTTGTGGTTATTAAGTGTTAAGCAGCAAGCGAATGATCTTTACTTTTTTGGTCAACCGATGTTATCATATGCCGATTCACCATGTTCGTAAATGTCGAGTCCTTCTTCTTCGACCCGCTTGGGAACGCGCAAGCCGATAGTTGCTTTGATGGTACGGAACAAAATAAATCCCATTGCCAGGGACCACGCGGCTATTGAGCCTACTCCCACTGCCTGTACGCCGAGCAGTGAAGCACCGCCTCCGTAAAGAAGTCCGCCTTCGGTTGCCAGCAATCCTACCATGAGGGTCCCTGCAGCACCACTGAAGCCGTGCACAGTGACCGCACCTACCGGATCATCGATTTTAAGAGCATCAAGCAATTCCACACCGAATATGAGTACAAAACCGGCTACTATGCCGATAATTACGGCACCTCCGGGGCTTACTATATCGCAACCGGCTGTTATGGCCACCAGTCCGGCCAGTGCCCCGTTAAGCGAAAGTCCCAGTGAAGGACGCTTATAGCGCATCCAGGAAACGATCATAGCGGTTACAGTTCCGGCAGCCGCTGCCAGGTTGGTGGTCACGAAGATGGAAGCCACAGCAGAGATGTTATCAAGCCCGCTGGCAGCCAATTGTGAACCGGGATTGAACCCGAACCAACCGAACCAGAGAATGAAGACACCCAGGGCGCCGATGGTGAGACTGTGTCCAGGGATGGCTTTACGTTTCCCATTGTACTTGCCCAAACGCGGACCTAC